>JAGQTE010000140.1 GCA_020439175.1 Acidimicrobiales bacterium
ATCGCCTCCAGTACGGCACCGACACCCGGCTGGCCGGCCTGCTGGTCGGCGTCGCCGTCGGTCTCGCCGCGCCGGCCCTGCGTCGGCGCGTGCCCGGTCCGCTGACGGCGGCGCTGGGCGCTGTGGTCGTCGTGGTGCTGTGGGCGCTGGCGCCGGCCGACGGCGGGTGGCTGGCCTACGGCGGCCTGCTGGTCGTCGGTTGCGCCGCCGGCGCCGTCGGCCTGGGTGCACCCACCCTCCCGGCCGTCGTGTCGGGCGTGCTGGCGTGGCTCGGCCGCCGGGCCTGGGCGATCTGGCTGTGGATCCTGCCGGTCGCCATCGTGACCGACCCGATGCGCTCGGGTCTGGAGGGGCTACCCCAACAGGCGGTGCGGGTGCTGGCGCCGGTGGCGTTGGGTGCGGCGTCGGTGGCGGTGCTCGACCACCTCCTGGGTCGACGCCTGGTCGATGCCGACGGTCGCCGGCGGGTCGCCCCCTGGCTGATCGCCGCCGAGGTCTGCTTGGCCGTGGTGCTCGTCGCCGCCGCCGTCGCCCCGGGGCAACCCCTGACCGTCTACCGCCAGTCGACCGCCACCGGCGGCACGCCCGCGGTGGTGTTCGCCGGCGACTCCATGCCGTACGGGCTCGGGTCGATCGTCATGGGTCGCAAGCTCGACTCGGAGATGGGCATCGCCGGTCGCCTGGCCGCCCTGCCCGGCTGCAGCTTCACCGAGGGCGACCTGATCAACCGTGACCGGGTGGCGCCGTTCAACCCCGAGTGCGCCCGCCTGCGGGACATCTTCCGTGAGGAGACCGCCAAGGCCGACCCGACGATGGTGATCATGCTGGCCTGGGCCTGGGAGCTCTATGACCGGCGGGTCACCAACGACGACGGCTCGACGACCGACTTCGTCGTCGGGACGCCGGAGTGGCGGGAGCGCTTCGCCGCCGATGCCCAGTCGGCCCTGGACGACCTGTCCCGAGACGGCGCCGTCGTCGTGCTCCTGACGATGCCGTGCGTCGATCCCGACGCCGACACGCCGAACCATCCGACGTCGTCGGCGACCGAGCCGCACCGCGTGGCCGAGGTCAACGCCATGGTCCGCCAGCTGGCGGCGCGCAACCGGGACAAGGCGGTCGTGGTCGATCTCGACGGCGAGTACCTGTGCCCCGACGGCGACTACCGCGCCTTCATCGACGGCCAGCTGATGAGCTCGGACTCGGTGCACTTCTCCCAGGACGGTGCCGAGAAGCTGTGGCGGGACTACCTGGGTCCGCGGGTCGCCGAGCTGCTGGGCCTGCCTGACCAGGCCGGCGCGTGAACCCTATAGTGATGCGTCCCGGTGCGAGGGGGCGAAGCGCCGCAGCCGGGACGCGAGGGATCGCAACCCGCCTGCCATGACGACCGACCTCCGCCAGGCCGAACAGATCGAGGAGATCCGCGAGAAGCGGAAGTTCCGCTATTTGCCCGAGCTCGACGGGCTCCGTGGCATCGGCCTGATCGGCATGTTGCTGTACCACTCGGGGGTGATCGGCGACGGCGCGCTGTTCACCATCGAGATGTTCTTCGCCCTCAGCGGCTTCCTGATCGCCTCGCTGTTCATCGTCGAGCGGCACAACACCGGCCGCATCAACCTGAAGCGCTTCTGGCATCGCCGATTCCGGCGGTTGGGCCCGGCGCTGGTGCCGCTGTTCGTGATCGTCACCCTCTACGCCGTGTGGTCGGCGACGGCGGTGGAGATGAACCGCATGCGCGGCGACGGCATCGCCACGCTGCTCTACTCGTCGAACTGGTGGTTCATCTTCTCGGGCGTGTCGTACTTCGAGGGCTTCTCCGCGCCGTCGCCGTTCCGGCACACCTGGTCGCTCTCGATCGAGGAGCAGTTCTACCTGATCGTCGCCGTGGGCTTTTACTTCATGTTCCGCAAGTGGGGCCCGGACAAGAAGTGGTATCCGCACCTCATGTTCGGGCTGGCGGTGCTGTCCGCCCTGTGGATGGCGTTCCTCGCCCGCATGTCCGACCTGATGGCGCAGGGGCTGTGGCCGCTGGGCATCGACCCGGCATCGCTGCCCAGCTGGGCCCAGACGTTCTTCAACTTCCGCGCCGGGAACGACCCGTCGCGCGTGTACTACGGCACCGACACCCGCCTGCAGGGGTCCCTCGTGGGTGTGGCGATGGCCTTCGTCGTCGCCCGGCTCGGCCAGCGCGAGTTCTCGCAGCGCACCTACGAGATCATGGCCTTCGTCGGTGTGGGCGGGCTGCTGCTGATGTTCTTCGGCATCACGGGCCATGGCCTGACGTGGATCTACTACGGCGCCTTCTTCGTCGCCGACCTGCTCACGGCGGTGGCGATCCTGGCGATGCTGTCGCCGAAGCGCACCCTCGTGGGCCGGGCGCTGGCGTGGAAGCCGTTGGTCTGGATCGGCGTGCTGTCGTACTCGGTCTACGTGCTGCACTGGCCGATCTTCGTCTGGCTCGACAACCAGACGGTCCTCGAGATCGAGGGCTGGGCGATGGTGGCGCTCAAGATCGGGCTCGCCTTCATCGTCGCCTACCTCTCCTACCGGTTCTACGAGAACAAGATCCGCATCAAGGGCCTGCCCAACGGCCGCCAGCGCCTGGCGATGGTCGTGGCGTGCGTCGTGGTGCTCGGCAGCTTCTTGACGGTCACGACCTCGCGGGCCCAGTCCGGCGAGGAGGCGATCGCCCTGCCGACCACCCCCGACGGCCGGATCCCGGTCGTCATGGCCGGCGACTCGATGCCGCACACGCTCGTGCTGCACCTCAACGCCGCCAAGGCCGACGCCGACGCCGGCATCGTGCTGTACCCGGCGACCACGCTCGGCTGTGGCCTCACCGCCGGGGACTCGTACCTCAACGGGCGGCTCAGCGAACGCAAGGAGACCTGCCTGCAGTGGCCGGACCTGTGGCAGCGCCAGGTCGACCGGGTGAACCCGGCGGTCAGCTTCATGCTGGCGTGGGGCTGGGACCTCTACGACCGCCGCATCAAGGACGACAACGGCGAGTACGTCGACCTGATGGTGGGCACCCCCGAGTGGGCGGCGTACGAGGGTGAGACCATCCAGCGCGGCATCGACATCCTGTCGTCGGGCGGCGGCAAGGTGGTGCTGCTGACGATGCCCTGCATCGACCTCGAGGCGGATACGCCCCAGCACACCAACGAAGAGGTGGCGGAGGACCACCGCGTCCAGGCCATGAACGAGGTCATCCGCCAGAAGGCGGCCGAGAACGCCGCCACCACGAGCGTCATGGACCTCAACGGCCTGCTGTGCGACGGCGAGTCGTACAAGGCGCGCATCGACGGCGAGCTGATGAGCCCCGACGGCATCCACCCGACCCCCGAGGGCGCCAAGGTCATCTGGAACTGGATGCTCCCGCAGCTGTACGACCTCATGGGCATCGAGTCCAAGGAGGACCTCGACGCCCGGTTGGCCGAGCAGAAGGCCGCCGACGAGCAGAACGAGGCGAGCGACGATGGCGGGTGATCGCCGGCGGTTCGTCCTGTTCGGCGCCGTGCTGGCGGCCGCGGCGCTGACGGTCGTCGCCTGCTCGGGCGAGGAGGCGGCCGACACGTCGGGCACCACGGTCCCCGCCACCCAACCCACGCTGCCGACGACGTCGACGGCGCCGATCGAGGACCGCCTCGACATCGAGGTGGTGCAGACCGGCGTGACGCAGATGCCGGCGACCGGGGGCCTGCCGGACACCGCCACCTACGCCGTGGTCATCCGCAACCCCAACGAGGCCTGGACGGCGGCGCCGGTGCTGTTGAGCGTCGAGTTCTACAACGCCGACGGTGCCGTCGTCGGCACCGACAACCAGCGCGTGCCGGTGGTGCTGCCCGGCTTCCCCGCGGCGGCCGCCAACACGATGGCCATGGCCGGTGTCGAGCGCATGGAGGTCAAGGCGCTGGTCGACACCTGGTGGCCGGCCAACCCCGACAAGGTCTGGGGGACTCTCGCCGCCACCGACGTGGTGTTCAGCCCGCCGGAGCAGTCACCCGCTCGCGTGACGGGCCAGATCACCTCGACGTGGTCCCAGAACATGAAGAACCTGCGCCTCGTGTCGGTCCAGTTCGACGAGGGCGGCGCCATCGTGGGCGGTGACACGTCGAGCATGGCCTTCGTCGAGAAGGAGGGCACCGGCGCCTTCTCCATCGTGAAGCCGCACCCGTTGCCCCCGTCCGTCACCCGCGTCGAGGTCGTCGCCTCGCCGTCGAGCCTCCAGTCGACGTTGGGGGGCTGATGGCGGCGACAGCAGATCCGACCCCTGGGGCCTCGACCGACACCGCACCGGCGCCGGCCGACGGCGGAACGGCCGCGCCCGAGGGCGGGCCGACCGAACGCCGCAAGATGCCTTACCTGCCGGCGCTCGACGGGCTGCGTGGCGTCGGCATCATGGTCGTGCTGTTCTGGCACGCCCACGTGAGCTGGCTCAGCGACGGCGCGCTGTTCGTGCTCGAGACGTTCTTCGTGCTCAGCGGCTTCCTGATCACGTCGCTGTTCCTGGTCGAGCGCCACAACACGGGGCGGATCAGCCTGAAGCGCTTCTGGCACCGGCGTGCCCGACGCCTCCTCCCGGCGTTCATCCCGCTGTTCGTCCTGGTGACGCTGTACTCGGTGTTCACGGCATCGCCGTTCGAGCTCGACCGGATCCGTGGCGACGGCGTCACGTCCGCCATGTACGTGTCGAACTGGTGGTTCATCTTCTCCGGCCAGTCCTACTTCGAGGGCTTCGCCGCACCGTCGCCCTTCCGCCACACCTGGTCGCTCTCGGTCGAGGAGCAGTTCTACCTGCTCATCGCCGTGGCGGTCTTCCTGGCGTTCCGCAAGTGGGGCCCGTACCGCAAGGGCTACATGTGGATCGCCTTCGCCGGCGGTGCGGCGTCGGCCATCTGGATGGCGATCCTGTTCCGGTTCGGCCAGCTGACCACCGAGGGCTACGCCCCGATGGGGATCGACCCCGAGTCGTTGCCGCACTGGGCGCAGGTCTTCTTCAACATGGTGCCGGGCAACGACATGTCGCGCCTGTACTTCGGCACCGACACCCGGCTGCAGGGCTCGCTGATCGGCGTCGCCACCGCCTTCCTCGTCAACCGCATCGACCTCACCAAGGTCAAGCAGCGCACGTTCGAGATCCTGGCGGTCATCGGCATCGGCGGTCAGATCTTCGGGTGGCTCGCCATCCAGGGCGAGGGCCTGAACTGGCTCTACACCGGCGGGTTCTTCGTCTGGGACCTCATCGTGGCGGCGGGCATCATTGCGATGATGGCGCCGCGCCCGACGCGCATCGGCGCCGGCTTGTCGTGGAAGCCGCTCGTGTGGCTGGGCGGGTTGTCGTACAGCATCTACGTGCTGCACTGGCCGGTGTACGTGTGGTTGGACGGGTTGTTCTCCACGACGATGTCGTTCGTCCCGTTGGTGATCCTGAAGCTGGCGGTCACCTTCGTGGTGTCGTACCTGTCGTTCCGGTTCTGGGAGAACCCGATCCGGTTCAAGGGCCTGCCGACGGCGGGGAAGAAGATCGCCATGACCGTCACGGCGGTGGTGGTCGCCATCGCCTTCCTGGCGTCGACCACCATCGGCGCCGAGTCCGGCGAGGACGTGCAGGTCGACCTCAACCTGATGGCCGACGGGCGGGTCCCGATGATGATGGCCGGCGACTCGATGCCGCAGGTGATGTGGCAGCACCTCAACGGCCGCGCCGACAAGGACGCCGGTATCGCCCTGTGGCCCTCGACCATCCTGGGCTGCGGCCTCGGTGAGGGCGACGTGTACCTGCGCGGCCAGGCCACGCCGCGCAACGACGAGTGCCGCACCTGGCCCGAGCTCTACCAGAACAACGTCAACCAGATCCGTCCGGCGGCGACGATCCTGCTGGCGTTCGGCTGGGACCTCTACGACCGCCGGTTCGAGGACGCCGCCGGCAACAAGGTCGACGTCAAGGTCGGCACGCCGGAGTGGAACCAGATCTACGGCGACACCGTGCAGCAGGCCATCGACATCCTGTCGTCGCAGGGCGGCAAGGTGATCATCGTCACGGTGCCGTGCGTCGACCTCGACGCACCCACGCCGCAGCATCCGACCTACGAAGAGGTGGCCGAACCCCACCGGGTCCAGGCGATGAACGACCTGTTGCGCCAGAAGGTCGCCGAGAACCCGACGAAGGCGACGCTGTTCGACCTCAACGCCCT
The DNA here is from genome assembly GCA_020439175.1 of Acidimicrobiales bacterium. Lineage (GTDB taxonomy): Bacteria > Actinomycetota > Acidimicrobiia > Acidimicrobiales > Acidimicrobilacustridaceae > JAGQTE01. The sequence continues at coordinate 6,195 of JAGQTE010000140.1, forward strand.
GCTGTGCCCCGACGGCTCCACGTTCCAGGCCTTCGCCGGCGACACGCTGCTCAGCACCGACGGGTTCCACTTCACGCCGGAGGGGTCCCAGATCGTGTGGCAGTCCATGCTCCCGACGATCTACGCCACGCTCGGCATCGAGGCGGTCGAGCCGTCGCAGGCGACCACCACGACGGCACCGGCCTGAGTCGCTGTCACCGGGGCGCCGTACGGTGCACCCCGTGTTGCTCCCCACCTGTTGCGTCGCCTGCGGCGTGGTCGGGCCGCGGCTGTGCGGTCCGTGCTCACGCTCCCTCGTGCCGGCACGGCCGCTGCCGGTGCCCGCCGGCCTCGACGGGTGCTACGCCCTGATCGACTACGCCGGGACGGGCCGCGCCGTCGTCTCCGCCGTGAAGTTCCGCCACGACCGGTCGTTGGCCGCCGTGCTGGCACCCGCCCTGGCGAGGGTCCTCCCATCGGCGGAGGTGGCGCGCACCCCGGTCATCACCTGGTGCCCGACGTCGGGCCGGCGGAGGCGAGATCGGGGTTACGACCAGGCGGAGGTGCTGGCCCGAGCCGTCGGTCGGTCGCTGGGCCTGCCGGTGCACCGGTTGCTGCGTCGCGGCGCCGGCGCGCCACAGACGGGTCGGTCGGCCGCCGACCGCAGGCGCCCGCTGCCACTCGTCGCACGCGGTCGGGTGCCGGCCCAGATCGTGGTGGTCGACGACGTGTGCACCACCGGCGCCACCCTCGAAGCCGCTGCCGCCGCCGTGCGCGGGGCCGGGGCGGCACGGGTCATCGGCTTGGTGCTGGCGGCCACGCCACCGCCCCGATCGGCAGGTCGGGCTCAAGCCACGTCGTGCGCAAGCCGACAACCGCTGCAGGCGGAACGCGCGTGAACGACGGAGCTCGTGCTGATGCAACCCACGAACAGGCAGGTGGAGCGGTCGCTTGCGGCCCTCCTGGCGGACGATCCCCCCGAGGTGCCGGCGCCCTGCGGCGCCGAGGTGGCGCCCGACCCGGCCGAGCGGGCCGTGCCCGACGGCGTCCTCGAAGCCATCCACGCGCTGCCGGCAGTGCGGTCGGACCGGTTGGACGAGGCGCGCTCGCTGGTCGCCGCCGGCTCCTATCCCGACGCTGACGTCCTCGCCCAGAAGATGGTGGGACGCATCGTGTGCGACCGCCTGCGCTAGACACGCGCCCATGGCCTTCGTCAGCGCCGACAAGTGGCGCGACACGACGCTGCGGGTGTTCCTCGCCGACGACAGCTCTGTGCGCCGCCGGCAGCTGCTCGTGGTGCTCGAGGCCGAGGCCGACCTGCTGGTGGTGGCCGAATCGGCCGACATCGCCGCCGTGCCGGCCATCGCCGAGTTCGCGCCGGCCGACGTCGTCGTCACGGCCACGATGGCGCCGCCCGTCGGCGCCGCCCGCGTGCTCGCCGGGGTGCGGGTGCACTCCCCGGCGGCGGTCGGCGTCGTCCTCGGCATCCCCGACGATCCCGCCGAGGCGGTTGCCGCCGTGCGCAGCGGCGCCATCGCCTTCCTGCCGACCGAGGCCGTCCTCACCCAGACCGCCGCCGCCGTGCGCAGCGCCGCGCTCGGTCTGCCGATCCTGCCGGATGCCGTGGTCGCCGCCGTCCTCGACGAGGTCGATCGCCTCGGGGCCACCGGCGCCGCCGGCGGGGTGCGGCCACCCCGCCTGACCGACGTCGAGCGCGAGGTGCTCATCGGGGTGGCCG
>JAGQTE010000141.1 GCA_020439175.1 Acidimicrobiales bacterium
CAGGACCGCGCCGAGCAGGCCGCCAAGCAGGCCCAGGGCCTGCGCGACGACATCGCCGATGCCATCGGCGCCGTCGACCCCGTCGCTGCCGTCGCCGCCCTCGACGCCCTGCTCGCCGCCGTCGCCGCGCTGGTCGAGGCGGCCCGCCGCCACCACACGGCCTGCGAGCTGCGCGACGCCTCGGTCACGGCGCTGCGTCGCCAGATCGCCGACACCGCCTTCGCCGAGGTCGAGGACGTCGCCGCCGCCCTCATCGACGAGCGGACCCGGACCGCACTCGTCGAGCGCATCGCCGCGCACGACCGGGCCGTGGTGGAGGTGCGCCACGACCTCGCCGACGCCGCCCTTGCCGACCTGCCGGCCGAGCGTCCCGACGTCGACGGACCCCAGGAGGCAGTCGCCGTCGCCCGGCAGGCGGCACGCGCCGCGGCGGCCCGCCAGGTCCGGCTCGGTGACGCCCACCAGGCCGTCGGGGGGTGGGCCGACGCCCACCGCAGCGCCGCCGAGGCCACTGCGGCGGCGCGCGCCGACGCCGAGCTGTGGTGCACGGTCGCCGAACGCACCAACGGCCGGCTGGCGCCCAAGGTGTCCCTGCAGCGGTGGGTGCTGTCGGCCTACCTCGAGGAGATCTGCGGCCACGCCAACGGTCGCCTCGCCGCCATGACCGACGGGCGCTACCGGCTCAGCGTGCACCGCGACGGCGAGCGCCACGCCGGCAAGGCCGGGCTCGGCCTGCGGGTGCACGACGCCCACACCGGCCTCGAACGCGAGGTCGCCACGCTCTCGGGCGGCGAGACCTTCCAGGCGTCGCTCGCCCTCGCCCTCGGCGTCGCCGACGCCGTCGCCGCCCACACCGGCGGCGTCCGCCTCGAAGCCCTCTTCGTCGACGAAGGCTTCGGCACGCTCGACGCCGAAGCGCTGCAGTTGGCGATGGACGAGCTCGACCGGCTCCGCGACGGCGGCCGCACCGTCGGGCTGATCAGCCATGTCGGCGCCCTGCGCGAGCGGGTGCGCACCGGTATCTCGGTCACCCCCACCGAGCGGGGCTCACGCGTGCACGTCGGCCCGATCACCCCGCTGTGACCGAACGCCATCCGATCGGCGACGGACCGCCGATCGCTGTCACACCGCTTCTGTAGGGTCGGTCCCGATGTTGCGTGTGGCGGCGTCCGAACGCCTCGATCTCCTCGCGGACCAGCTGGCCCACCACCTGGCCGACCCGCTCGACGACCCGATGACCCCCGAATGGGTCGTGGTCGCCAGCTCCGGCATGGACCGGTGGCTGCGCCTGGCGCTCGCCCGGCGTCTCGGCGCTTCGGCGCCGGGCGCCACCGACGGCGTCGCCGCCAACCTCGACCTGCTCTTCCCCGCCCGCCTGTGGGCGCGCGTGCTCGGCACCGAGGCCGACGGCGACGACCCGTGGCAGGTCGACCGGCTCGCCTGGGCGGTGCTCGACGTGCTCGCCGGCGCCGGTGACGACCCTCGCCTGCGCACCCTCGCCACGTTGCCCGACGGCGCCACCTGGTGGGGGCGCGCCCGCCGCATCGCCGACCTGTTCGACCGCTACCACACGCACCGACCCACCATGGTGCGCGCCTGGGCGGCGGGGCGCGACGTCAACGGCGCCGGTACGGCGATCGACAGCGACGCCGTCTGGCAGCCCCACCTGTGGCGCCTCGTGCGCGACCGCATCGGTGCACCGTCGGCAGCGGAGCTGTTGCCCGAACGCCTGGCCGAGCTGCGCGCCGGCGTCTGCGCCGACACCGTGCCCGACCGGGTGGCGCTGTTCGGCCTCACCACCATCCCGGGCGGCGCCCCCTTCCAGGAGCTGCTCCACGCGCTCGCCACTGCACGAGACGTCCACCTGCTCATGCTGCAGCCATCTGCGGGCGCAGCCCGACGCGTGCGCGCCGCCACGCTCGACGCCATCGCCGCCGACGGCGCTCGGCCCGTGCTGCGCAGCGCCGACCGCAGCGTCGACGTCGTCACCCACCCGTTGCTGCGCTCCTGGGGCCGACCCGCCCGCGAGACCGACGTCCTGCTCGCCGAGCTCCCCCTCGACACCACTGCCGGTGCCGGTGCCAGTGCCGGAGTTGGGGGACACGGCATGTCCGGCGACCACGCCGAGGCCGACACCGTGCTGGGGCGCCTCCAGGCCGATCTGCGCCGCGGTGATGCCCCGACACCGACGCTGGTGCCACGGCTCGACGACCGGTCGGTGCGGTTCCACGCCTGCCACGGCGCCACCCGCCAGGTCGAGGTGCTGCGCGACGAGCTGCTCGCCCTGCTCGCCGCCGACCCCACCCTGCGCGAGGACGACATCGTCGTGCTCTGCCCCGCCCTCGACCAGTTCGCCCCGTTCATCGAGGCCGTCCTCGGGCCCTCGGCCCCGGCCGGCACCCAGGCACGGCCGTGGTGGCCGGGCCGCGACGCCGCCGGCCCGCCCCAGCTCGCCTATCGCATCGCCGACCGGTCCCTGCGCGACGTCGCTCCGGTGCTCGGCGCCCTCAGCGCCCTGCTCGACCTGCTCGCCGGACGGTGCTCGGCGCCGACGCTGCTCGACGTGGTGTCGCTCCCGCCGGTGCGGGCACGGTTCGGCTTCGACGACACCGACCTCACCGCCATCGCCGACTGGATCGAGGCCGCCGACGTGCGCTGGGGCCTCGACGGTGCGCACCGCGCCCGCTGGAACGTCCCCGCCGAGCACATCGGAGGCTCCTGGCAGGCCGCCATCGACCGGTTGCTGCTCGGCATCGCCATCACCGACGATCCCGACGCCGCCATCGCCGTCGGCGACGTGCTGCCGCTCGGCGTCGAAGGTTCCGGCGTCGCCGTCGCCGGCCGCCTCGCCGATCTGCTGGCCCGCCTGCGGGTCCTCGTCGACGAGGCCGCCGTCGCCCGTCCGGCAGCGGACTGGGCCGACCTGCTGACCCGCGCCACCGACGAGCTGTTCGCCATCGACCCGTCGCAGCGGTGGCAACAGCTACGACTCGCCGCCGCGCTCGCCGCCTTCGACGACGACGCCTCGATCGCCGGCACCCCGGTCACCGTGCCACTGACACTGGCCGACGTGCGCCGCCTGCTCGCGGGACAGTCGCCGGGGCTGGGCGGTCGACCCGATCTGTTCCGCGGCGGCATCACGTTCGCCTCGCTGTCGCCGCTGCGCGCCGTGCCGCACCGGGTCGTGTGCCTGCTGGGCATGGACGAGGGAGCGTTCGGCTCGGCCGGCGTCGACGGAGACGACCTGATGCTGGCCGAGCCGCACCTCGGCGACCGCGATCGGCGCGCCGAGCTGCGCCAAGGTCTGCTCGAATCGGTCCTGGCGGCAGGCGACCACCTCGTCGTGGTCCGCACGGGCCACAGCGTCATCACCAACCTGCCCGTGCCACCCGCCACGCCGGTGGCCGAGCTGCGAGATGCCGTCGCCGCCAGCCTCGACCCCGACCATCGCAGTGCCGCCATGCGACAGATCGTGCGAGCGCACCCGCGTCAGAGCTTCGACGAGCGCAACTTCCTGGCCAAGCCCGCCACGGCCGACGCCCCGGCCGAAGGTCCGCACTCCTTCGACCCCGTGGCCCGCGACGGCGCCGCGGCCCGCAGCGTCCGACGGCGGGCGCTCACTCCGCTCGTGACCAGCCCGCTCGCCGTCGAGCCCGACGTGGTGCTCGAGCTCGCCGACCTGCGCGACTTCGTCGATCACCCGCCGCGCTTCTTCCTGCGCCGCACCCTCGGCGTGTCGGTACCCCCGCGCCCCGAGCGCGACGACGGTCGACGGCTGCGCCCCGGCGACCGGGGCGAGCGTGCGGCGCCGATCACCGTCGAGGGGCGGGACCTGCTGCTCGAGCCCGAGACGCTCGAGTTCTGGGCCATCAAGGAACGCCTCCTGCGGCACCGGCTCGCCGGCGGCGACGTCGCATCGTTCGCCGAGCGGGAGCGCGCCCGGGGCTCGCTCCCACCGGGACGCCTCGCCGACGAGTGCGTCTCCCGCGCCGACGACGCCATCGGCCCCGTCGTCGACACCGTGCTCGAGCACGGCGTCGTCCCCGGCGGCGGCGGGCTCGTCGCCATCGACACGACGCTGCGCGACGGCCGCCGTCTCGTCGGCACGGTCGCCGACGCCGCCGGCGTGACGCCCGGCCCGGTGCGGGCATATCCATCGGCGACCAACGGCAAGCGCCGGCTCGCCGGCTGGCTCGACCTGCTCGTGCTGACCGCCCAGGACCCGACCGTCGCCTGGACGTCACTCGTCGTGACGACCAGCGGCCGCAAGGCCGGCGTCGACGTCGAGGCGTTCCGGTTCCCCGTCGACGACCCGGCCGACCGCCACGATCGCGCCCTGTCGGCCCTCGACGTGCTCGGCGACCTGCACGACCGCGGCCGGTGCGAACCGCTGCCGCTGTTCCCGAAGCTCTCGCCTGCGCTGCACAAGGGGTCGGGGTTCGCCGCCGCCTGGTCGAGCAGCGGCGGCGGCGGCGACGGCGACGACCGTTGGATCGCCCTGGCCTTCGCCGACGCCGACCTGCGCACCATCCGCGAGCTGCCGCTGGGCCCCGCCGATCCGCCCGGTGCCGGCGACGCCCGGGCCCAGCGCTACGCCGCCGTGCTGTGGGACACCGTCGAGCAGTCGATCGCCCCACCTCCGGAGGCCGGGCCCGACGCCGCCGAGCCGGAGGTGGCGGCGTCGTGACCGACATCGTCCCGTTCTCCATCGCCGCCGAGCTGCCGCGCGGCCGGCTCGCCATCGAGGCCAGCGCCGGCACCGGCAAGACGTACGCCCTCGCCGGGCTCGCCGCCCGCTACGTGGTCGAGGCCGAGGTCCCCATCGGCGAGCTGCTCGTCGTCACCTTCACCCGTGCCGCCGCAGCCGAGCTGCGCGACCGGGTGCGCGCCCGCCTCGTCGACGCCGCCGACGCCCTCGCGTCGAACATCGACCCCGACGACGAGGTGCTCGCCGTGCTCTGCGACGTGCCCGACGACGAGCGCGCCCGTCGCCTGCTCCTCGCCCAGCGCGCCGTGTCGGACTTCGACAGCGCCACCATCACCACCATCCACGGGTTCGCGCAGCAGGTGCTGGGCTCGCTCGGCACGTCGGTGCCGACCGACCCCGACGCCGTCCTCGTCGACGACACCCCAGCGCTGATCGCCCAGGTCGCCACCGACCTGCTCACCGCCGAGGCGGTGTCGTGCCGCCACCCGGCCGAGGACCTCCCCAAGCACCCCAAGCTCGTCGCCGCCGCCAGGCTGGCCCTCGGCAAACCCGCCGCCCAGCTCGTGCCCGACGCCGACGACCCCGACCTCGGGGGCGACGCCGCGCTGCGCCGACGCCTCGTCGA
>JAGQTE010000142.1 GCA_020439175.1 Acidimicrobiales bacterium
CCTGTTCGCCACCTGCCCGTTCCTCGTCGTCGGTCTGCTCCTGCTGCGGCGCAGCGACCTGACCGATCCGACGAGCGGGTTCCTGCTCGCGGTCAGCGCTTTGGTGGCGCTCGCCGTGGTGGCGACCCAGTACGACATCGGCGGCGCTGCCGAGTGGGGCGGGCGCTTCATGGCGATCGTGCTGCCGCTCCTGCTCGCCGTCGCCGTCCCCGTCGTGCTGCGACGGACCGCGGCCGTCGGTCCGGCCATCGGCCGGCCGGTGCTGGCCTGCCTGGTCGTGGCCACGGCGGCGTTGTCGGTGTTGTCGATGCGAACGTTGGCCACCTTCCACGACCGATCGGCATCGCTGGCGGATGCGTGGCGGCTCGCCGTCGAGGCGGAGTCCGCCGACGGTGGCGGCCCGCCGGTGGTGGTGACCACGTCGCCGGCGCTCGGCCGCCTCACCTGGGACGCCGTCGGCGACGCCCGGCAACTGCTCGTCGAGCCGGCCGAGGTGCCGGCCGCCGTCGAGGCGCTCGACGGACTCGGCGTGGACCGGCTGGTGCTGGTCCTCGACGGGCCGGCGACCGGCGAGGAGCTGCCGACCGGGTGGACGGTCGTGGCGTCCGGTCCCATCGGGCCCTGGGGCGGCCAGGTGCTCGTCGTCGAGGCCGACTGAACGCCCGCCCCGAGGCGAACGCCTGTTCGCTCTGGGGGCTCGGTGAGACGGTAGGATGCCCAAGTGGCCAACTCGATCGTGGTGCGCGGAGCGCGCGAGCACAACCTTCGGAACATCTCGGTGGAGCTGCCCCGGGACAAGCTGATCGTCCTCACGGGGCTGTCGGGTTCGGGGAAGTCGTCGCTGGCGTTCGACACCATCTACGCCGAGGGCCAACGGCGCTATGTGGAGTCCCTGTCGGCCTACGCCCGGCAGTTCCTCGGTCAGATGGACAAGCCCGATGTCGACTTCATCGACGGCTTGTCGCCGGCCATCTCGATCGACCAGAAGACGGCGTCGCGCAACCCGCGTTCGACCGTCGGCACCGTGACCGAGGTCTACGACTACCTCCGCTTGCTCTTCGCCCGCACCGGGGTGCCGCACTGCCCGAACGACGGCGCCGTCATCACCCGCCAGACACCCCAGCAGATCGTCGACCGCATCATGGAGCTGCCCGAGGGCACCCGCTTCGAGGTGCTCGCTCCGGTCGTGCGTGGGCGCAAGGGCACCTACGACGGGCTGCTGGCCGACCTCGCCACGCAGGGCTTCGCTCGGGCGCGCATCGACGGCGACGTGCACGAGCTCACCGACCGGGTCGACCTCGCCCGGTACGAGCAGCACACGATCGAGGTCATCGTCGATCGTCTGGTGGCCAAGGCCGGGATCGAGCGCCGGCTCACCGACTCGCTGGAGACGGCGCTGCGGTTGGCGGACGGCGTCGCCGAGGTGCACATCGTTCCGCGTGCCGGCGAGGACGAGCCCGAGCTGTTGACCTTCAGCCAGCACCTCGGTTGCCCGGTCTGCGGGCTGAGCTTCGGTGAGCTGGCACCGCGCAACTTCTCGTTCAACTCGCCGTACGGCGCCTGCGAGGGGTGCGATGGCCTGGGGACGCGCTATGAGGTCGATCCCGAGCTCGTCGTGCCGAACCCGGACCTGTCCGTGGCCCAAGGCGCCCTGCAGCCCTGGTCGAGCGGGCACGCCAAGTACTTCCACAAGCTGCTCGAGTCCGTCTGCGACGTGCACGGCATCGACCACGACGCGCCGTGGTCGGCGCTGTCCAAGCGCGAACAGAAGCTGCTGCTCTTCGGCACGGCAGACGACAAGGTCACCGTGCGGTACCGGAACCGCCACGGGCGCCAGCGCCAGTACTCGGCGCGCTACGAAGGCGTGGTGCCGTGGCTGACCCGGCGCCACGTCGACTCCGAGAGCGACGCGCAGCGCGAGCAGATCGAGGGCTACATGCGCGAGGTGCCGTGTCCCACGTGCGGTGGTGCTCGCCTGAATCCGATCTCGCTCGGCGTGACGGTCGCAGGCCACACCATCGCGGACCTGTGCGCCATGTCGATCGGCGACGCCGCCGAGGCGCTCGCCACGTTGCAGCTCGACGAACGCCAGCAGCTGATCGCCACGCGTGTCGTGAAGGAGATCAACGAACGGCTCCGCTTCCTGATCGACGTCGGCCTCAGCTACCTGAACCTCGCCCGCTCGGCGGCGACGCTCGCCGGCGGCGAGGCGCAGCGCATCCGCCTCGCCTCGCAGATCGGCTCCGGTCTGGTCGGGGTGCTCTACGTCCTCGACGAGCCGTCGATCGGCCTGCACCAGCGGGACAACCAACGCCTCATCGAGACGCTCATCCGCCTGCGCGACCTCGGCAACACCGTGCTGGTCGTCGAACACGACGAGGACACGATCCGGGCTGCCGACCACGTCGTCGACATCGGTCCCGGCGCCGGCGAGCACGGCGGCGCCGTCGTCCACAGCGGCACGGTCAAGGGCTTGTTGCGGGCGAAAGGCTCGATCACCGGCCAGTACCTGTCCGGCAAGCGGTCCATCGCCGTGCCCGAGCTCCGGCGCAAGCCGGGCGACCGGTGGCTGACGGTGCGCGGGGCGCGCGAGCACAACCTCGACAACATCGACGTCGAGCTCCCGTTGGGCTGCTTCGTCGCCGTCACCGGCGTGTCGGGCTCGGGCAAGTCGACGTTGGTGAACGACATCCTCTACCGCTCGTTGATACAGATGATCTACGGGTCGCGCTCACCGGCCGTCTTGCACACCGCGGTCGAGGTCTGGGAGCAGCGCGACAAGATGATCGACATTGACCACTCGCCGATTGGCCGCAC
>JAGQTE010000143.1 GCA_020439175.1 Acidimicrobiales bacterium
ACCGCCCATCGGGACGCCGGCGGCGGCCAGCGCTGCCGCCGCCTGCTGCTTGAACACGATCGGTGCCAGGAGGGGGATGGCGGCGAACATGGCGCTGGGCGCGAGCCGCGTGCGCTGCCGCTCGTCGCACGTCGTGCAACCGGTGGCGTGACGCTCGATGAGCTTCAGCGCGTCGGCGTCGAAGGCGTCGAGCCCGGCGCTGGCCAGCGAGGCGCGCAACTCGGGGCAGGCCGGTGCGCCGTCACGCCACAGGACCCGGGCGCGCACGGCGCCATCGAGCCGGCCACGCACCCGGTGCACCAGCTGGTTGGCGGCGTTGCGGTTCATGCCGAGCACGTCGCCGACCTCGGCAGGGCTCATGCCGTGGCGCAGCTGGAGGTGCAGGACCTCGGCGTCCCGTTCACCCAGCGCCTCGACCGCGCCCCACAGCAGCGCCGCGGCCTCGTTGTCCTCGGCGATGCGGGCCGGGTCGTCGAACGAGCCGAGGCGGTCCTCGACGCCGAAGCCGGCAGGCCCGGTGTCGCCCGTGCCGAGCGCTCGGCCGGCGCCGGCGCTCACGAGGGCCATCCCGGCGTCATCGAACGCCGTGGTGCGCTGCTCGCGTTCGCGTCGGTTGAAGGCCTGGTTGCGGCAGATCCGCAGGATCCATCCGCCGAACGCGCCCGGGTCGGCGAGGTTGTCGATGTTGCGCCACGCGGCGAGGAAGCCGTCCTGGGCGACCTCGGCCGCCACCTCGTCGTCGCGCACGATGCGGCGGGCGACGTCGAAGCAACGGTCGAACCAGGCGTCGTAGAGGCGGCCGAACGCGTCGGGGTCGCCGCTGCGGGCCTGGGCGACCCAGGCGGCGTCGCGCGCGCGGTGCGGGTAGCGCTCGTCGCCGTCGCTGGCATCCATGCGGTCGTCATTGTGGCGCATCTTCCGGTCGGACCTTCGGCTGGGACGATCTGGTGAGGTCGTCGTACAGCGGTCCTGACCGGCGAGCAGCCCCGCGCTTACGGCGAAGCAACGGAGGCGATCGAGCCCTAGAGGTTCAGTCGACGGCGTGCTCCTCGAGGAGGCGGCGTCCGATGACGAGCTTCTGGATCTCGCTGGTGCCCTCCCCGACGATCATCAGCGGTGCGTCCCGGTACAGGCGCTCGATCGGGTACTCGGCGGCGTAGCCGTTGCCGCCGTGGATGCGCAGCGCCTCCTGGCAGATCTCCCAGCACGTCTCCGAGCAGAAGTACTTCGCCATGCCCGCCTCGAGGTCGCTGCGCTCGCCGCGCTGCTTGCGGCGGGCGGCGTCGTAGCAGACGAGTCGGGCGGCGTGGAGCTTGGTGCCCATCTCGGCGAGCTTGAACTGGATGGCCTGGTGCTCGGCGATCGGCTTGCCGAAGGTCTGGCGTTGCTGCGCGTAGCGGATCGACTCGTCGAACGCGCGTTGCGCCACGCCGACGGCGCGAGCGGAGATGTTGATGCGGCCCAGTTCGACGGCCGCCATCATCTGGAAGAACCCCTGGCCTTCCTCGCCGCCGAGCACCATGTCGGCCGGGACCCGGTGATCGTCGAAGGTCAGCTCGACGGTCTCGACCCCCCGGTAGCCGAGCTTGTGGATGTTGGGGCCGACGGTGATGCCGCCGCTGCGCTCGCCGGGCTCCTTCTCGACGAGCAGGACGCTCATGCCTCGATGGCGGCTGGCCGGGTCGGGATCGGTGCGCACGAGCGTCACCACGAGGCCCGCCTCGCGGCCGTTGGTCAGCCACATCTTGGTGCCGTTGACGAGGTACTCGTCGCCGTCGCGCTCGGCCTTGGTGCGGATCGAGGCCACGTCGCTGCCGGCATCGGGCTCGCTCAGCGAATAGGCGCCGCGGACCTCGCCGGTCGCCATCCGCGGGAGCAGCCGGTCCTTCTGGGCATCGGTGCCGAACGTCTTGATCAGGAAGCACCCCATGAAGTGCGTGTTCAAGAAGCCGCTGACGCTCATCCAGCCGTAGGCCAGCTCCTCGACGATCTGGGCGTAGGTCAAGATGTCGAGCCCGAGCCCGCCGTACTCCGGGGGCACGGTGATGCCGAACAGCCCGAGCTCCTTCATCCGCTCGACGAGCTCGACGGGGTACACGTCGTCGGCGTCGTAGCGGCCGGCGTTGGGGATGATCTCCTTGTCGCGGAACTGTCGCACGACCGCCAGCAGCTCCTCGCGGATCTCGGCGTGCTCGTCGGTCGCATCCGTCGTGTGCGCCATGGTCGGCTCTCCTCGTGTGCTGCGCCTCGGGTCGGCGACGCCGACCTTGCACGATAGAGAACCCTGACGCCAACGTCATGTAGGAGCGGTGGCAGGTCGGGGAATGGCGGCGGCAGCGCGTGCGGTCAAGAATGCAACGCGTTCTCGTTCCTGCCGGCCGGTCCGGCACAGCCCCGGAGGTGCCCCGTGCACATCGCCGATCCCTTCGCCAGCCCCGCGGTCGCCCGCCGCTATGCGGACAAGGTCGCGTTCGTGACCGGCGCCGCCTCGGGGATCGGGCGCGCCACCGCCGTGCGCCTGGCCGCCGAGGGCGCATCGACCTACCTCGTCGACGTGAACGCCGAGGGCGTGCAGGAGACGGCGGCGTCCATCGCCGGATCGGGCGGCACGGCGACGGCAGCCACGCTCGACGTGCGCGACGCTGCGGCGTGCATCGCTGCCATCGAGGTCTGCGTCGCCACCTACGGCGGCATCGACGTGCTGTGCAACATCGCCGGCGTCGGCGGGATGTCCCACGTCGCCGAGGAGACGCGGGACCGGCTCGACCTGATGTACGACGTCAACGTCGCCGGGCCCTTCAGCCTGATCCAGGCAGCGCTGCCGTCGTTGACCGAGCGGCGCGGCAACGTGGTCAACCTGGCCTCGACCGCAGGCATCATCGGCCAGGCGTACTGCGTGGCGTACTGCGCTTCGAAGCACGCCATCGTCGGGATGACCAAGGCGCTGGCCGTCGAGCTCGGGCGCACCGGTGTGCGCTTCAACGCCGTGTGCCCGGGTGGCGTCAACACGGGGCTGATCGCCGCCTTCCTCCCGCCGGAGGGTGCAAGCGGTTCGCTGATCAGCCGGCAGTTCCTGAACCGGGACATGCAGGAACCCGAGTCGGTGGCGGCGATGGTGGCCTATGTCGGCTCGGACGAGGCCCACTACGTGAACGGCGCCGTCCTGCCGATCGACGCCGGCACGACGACCGGCTGAGGCGCGCTGTCGGAGCCGCCGGTCAGCCGGCGGGCGTGGCGGGCGTCGGATCGGCCTGCTCGGAGCCGAACGCCTCGGGGAACTGCGCCGCCAGGTAGTCGGGCGACAGCGACGCGTCCGTCGGGTCGAGCTTGAAGACCCACCGGAGCTGCGCCACCAGCAGGTGGTTGATGAGGGCATCGCCCTGCTCGGGTGGGAGGAAGCCGTCGACGCAGCCGTCCTCACCGAGCTGGAGCACGGGCGCCAGCGCCGGGACCTGCTCGGCGAACTTGCTCAGCCCGCCCTGGGCCCGGATCGGTCCGCACAGGTCGGTGAAGGCGTTGTGGCCGGCGTTGGCGACGACGACGAGTCGCTTCGGGGCGTCAAGCCAGTCGTAGGTCTGCTCGATGGTGTCGAGGGCGATCGTGGCGTCGCGCTCCCCGGCGATCAGCATCACCGGCACCCCGGGCGGGTCGGTCGTCTGGAACGCCTCCTCGAGTGCGGCGATGCGCTCGGGACCGGTCAGGCGCGACGCGTCGGGGCCCAAGGCCACCGGCGGGACCGGCGCCTTGCCGATGAAGGCGTCGACCGTGTTGTCGACGGCGATCAGGCGGCCGGCGGTGGAACCGCCCGCGCTGTGGCCGGTGACGGCCAGCTCCTCGAAGTCCGAGGCCCCCTTGAGCATGCCGTCCGAGACGTTCTCGTCGCGCAGCGCCGTCAGCAGGTTCTGCATGTCGCGCACGTCCTGGTCGGCCGTGGCGTCGGCGCCGGCACCGCCGCCGAACAGCAAGCCACCCAGGGAGCGCTCCTTGTGGTCGGGCGCCGCGACGACGAACCCCCATGACGCCAGATGCGCCATCGACCGGGACTCGAACAGGTAGTAGCCGCTGAAGCCGTGGCTGTGCAGCACGACGGGGAACGGGCCCTCGTCGCTGGCCACCGGCGCGTCGTACACCTCGACGCCCGTCAGGTCGATCTCCTGGTCGAACTCTGCCGGGAGCACCGCACGGGCCGACTCGGGGAAGGCGACCGACGTGCGGTAGCCCTCGATGCGCGTCGTGTCGGCGGCGGCGGTGGGATCTGCCGGATAGAAGACCACGGCCTTGCGCGGGCAGGACGTGGCCGGATCGGTCGGGCACGGCTCGGCGGAGATCTCCAGCTCGGTGGTGCCGACGCGGTACGGCCCGGGCGTGGCGTAGTCGACCGGTGCTGCGGCGCCGGCGCCGGTCGTCGGTGTCGTGCCGCTGCTCGAGGTGGCATCGGTGTCGGCGGCGCAGGCGGCGGACACGAGGGCGGCCCCGACGAGCACGGGCAGCGCCCAGCGGCTGCTGCGGTGGCGAGCGAAGGTGGTGGTCACGGTCGGCGCTCCTGGTGGTCGGGGGTTGGACGGTCGTCGTCGCGCAGTTCGGCGGCGCGCGCGGCGGAGGTGCGCGAGGCGTCACCGAAGATGCCCTTGGCCATCAGCGACGTCTCCCGGGTCCGGCGTTCGCCGTAGATGGCGGCGCGCGCTTCGTGCGCGGCGGCATCGTCGGGCGCGGCGGCCACCGCCAGCTCGACGAGGTGGCATCCGAGCGCCAGCTCGCCGGCGGCGACCAGGTCGCGGGCCCGGTCGACCAGTGCGTCGGTGCCGCCCGCGAGCCGGGCCACCTCGAGCGCCAACGCCGAGGTGCGCGCCGGCTTGAGGTTCGCCGGGTTGCCGTCGTACCACCCGCCGTAGAGCCGCCACGTGTTGCGCACGACGAACTCGGGCTCGTCGTAGATGGGCGCCAGCCACGGACGGTCGGCCAGCTCCGGGTCGAGGCGGACGGTGCCGAGCACCTCGTCGAGGGTGGCGCCGTCGTTCATGAGCGCCAGGGTGTCGCCCGCCAGTTGCTCGAGTGCCGTCGCCATGTCGCCGAGCACCAGCTCGATGCGTGACGCGCCGGCGAGCGGGAGCCCGTGCGCGGGCAGCAGCAGCTCGGGCCCTGCGGCCGCGATGCGTCGCAGGGTTGCGGCCCACTCCAGCGGGTAGTGCTGCACCTTCTGTGGGTTGCCGGCGTTGGGGAAGGTCCAGATGACGAAGTCGCCGACGATGGCGGCGCGGCGCTGGGCGTCCCAGGCCCAGGTGTGGTCGTCGGTCTCGCCGCGCCCGTGGTGCAGGTCCAGCACGAGGTCGCCGACGTGCAGCCGGAGCTGGTCGGTGTAGGTCGTCGTGGGACGGACGCCGAGGCCGGTCAGCCACTGCTCGGCCAGGCCCGAGATGGCACCTCGGTCGATGGCGCTGCCGCCGAACTGGCGGGCGTTGATGGCGGCGTTGTGCCCGGCCGTGCGCACGTAGCGGTCGAACCGCACCGGCACGTTGGCGTGCGCCACGACCGCCGGCCGCGGGCCGCGCCCCTCGTTGTCGGCGATGACGGCGGCGGCGCCGCCCACGTGGTCGAGGTGGCCGTGCGTGTAGACGATCGTGTGGACGGGATCGGTGCGCCACGCCCGCAACGCCTCGACGACGCGCGGCCCGAACATCGCATGCGACACGTCGAACAGGACCAGGCCGTCGCCGCCGTCGAGGGCGACGACGTGGCTGAACGCGTCGACCATGGCGACGCCGTCGGCGAGCTCGTGCAGCTCGGCGGCCATCGGGTTGAAGCCGGGATCGAAGGTCCCGGTGTCGACGATGCGCGCCGACTGTGTCAGCAGGTCCGCCATGACAACCCCCCTGGTGGTCCGAGCGGGATGGGGACGGTACCATCCGCTGCTGGCGAGGAGGTCCCGACGACTCGGAGCGGCACCATGGACCTTGCAGATCGATTGGCGGCGGCGAAGCGGCAGCGCTTGGGCATCCCCGAGCCGGCGCCGGACCGTCGGACCGTGGCGCAGAAGCCCACGGTCGACCTGACCGGGCCGACGCCTGTCGTCGACCTGACCGAGTCGTTGCTCCCACCCGTCACCGTCGCTGCGGAGGTCGCTGCTGTGTCCGAACACGAGGATGAGCCGGTGCTCGATGACGGGTTCGCCGCCACCGACCCGAACGCCGTGACGAGCTGGTCGTGGGACGCCTCCGGCAACGCCGGTTCGGGCGATGGTTGGCTGGCCGCCGGCGATGCCGCACCCGCGGCCGACCCGTCCGACGCCGACGCCTCCGAGGACGATCTCGGCCTGCCCGACAACGACACCTGGGCCCGCGCCCTGCGGGAGCGGCGCCGCCCATCCTGACCGGCACCGCCTGGCGTGCAGGGCGCGCTGGTCGGTGGCCGCCGGCCTCAGCCGGTGTGCCGGCGCCGGCTCTTGGCGCGGTACATCTCCTGGTCGGCGCGGCTGAGCAGGTCGGCGGCATCGAGATCGGGGTCGGCAGACCGTGCCACGCCCACGCTGGCGCTGACGGTGAGCGACGTCGACCCGACCAGCATCGGGACGTCGAACGCGTCGTGGATCCGTTCGACGACGACGGCGGTGGTGCCTTCATCCATGCCCTCGCACACGACGACGAACTCGTCGCCGCCGAGGCGTGCGACGGTGTC
>JAGQTE010000144.1 GCA_020439175.1 Acidimicrobiales bacterium
CGCCAGATCGAGGCGCAGGCGATCACGACGGCGATCGTGCGCTACCTCTCGACCCAGGCATCGGGGACGGGCTTCCGTCCGGAGATGTCGTTCGCTCCGGGCTCCCTGGCGGACAACCTGCCCGCGACCTGCGCGGACCCGCCGCTGCTGTGACCGGCGAGGTCCTGTCGCCCGGTGGACCGCAGTCGGTTGGCTCGCTCAGTCCGTCGGCGGGGTGATGACGACGGGGCACGGTGCGTTGCGCACGACGTGGTCCGACACCGAGCCGAGCACGGCGCGCTTGAGGCCGCCGCGCCCGCGCGACCCCATGACGATGACCCGGGCGTCGATCTCGTCGGCGTAGTCGCAGATCGCCCGGCCGGCGTCACCGCGCAGCACCTGGGTGCGGGTGGCGCCGACGGCGGCTGCGGCCTCGGCCACGGTCTGCTCGCCTTCGGAGACCTGGCTGGCCTCGAGCTCGTTGAACTCCTCGGCGCTCATCGATCCGCCGGCGAAGCCGGTGCCCGTCACCAGCATCGGGTCGCTCGGTGGGAGCACGGTGACCAGGACGATGTCGTCGGCGTCGGCGATGAGGGCGAGGCCAACGGTGACGGCGTCGTTGGCGGCGTCGGAGCCGTCGGTGCAGCAGAGGATGGGTCGAGCCATGCGTCGGAGCCTATCGACGGCGGAGGTGCTCGGCCGCGAGCGCTGGTGGTGCCATCGCCAACCAGGCATCGAGCACGGCGGCGCGCATGGCGCGCTTGTGCACCCGACGCAGCTGGACCAGCACGGCGGCGTACCCGTCGAAGTGCGGGATCGTGAAGAAGCCCGGGCGCTCGTCGGCGAGCAGCGCCTCCTTCTCGGTGAGGTCCTCGACGCGCACCCCGACGATCGGGCCGTCCGGTGGCGTGGCGTCGCCGAACCGCTTGAGGTCGGCCTTCGTGAAGGGTCGTTCCCACACGAAGGCCTTCGTGCCGACGAACCAGGTGCGGTTGCCGTAGCGCTCGCCGACGGTGACCTCGGGCAGCGCCGTGGCCATGGCGTCGACCTCATCGATGGTGACCATGGGTCGACCGTAGCGGTGCTCAGCCGGTGAAGGCGGGGGCGACGTAGGCGGGGGCCGCCACGAAGGCGGGCGCGGCGACGGGCGCCACGTCGTTGACCGCCGTCTGGCCGACGAACAGCACGGGCACCTTCACGTCGGCCGTGCGCACGGCGCCGGCGGTGTGGTCGGCGCGGGTGGCCACGACGCAGCGCTGGGCCGGGTCGTAGCAGTCGATGCTGCCGTCGGCGGCGCGCACGTCGAGCGTGACATCGAAGCTGCCGTCGGCGCCGAAGGGTTGGGCGACGCCGACCCCGTAGGGCGGCGGGTTGTCGGAGATCCATGCCGACGCGCCCGCGCTCCCGGACTGGTCGGCGCCGCCGAGGCACGGCGACGGGGCGACGTCAGGGCCGTTGTCCAGGCACAGCGCGACGTAGATGCCGATCGCCGGGTCGTAGCCGCTGCCGGTGACCCGCACCTCGGCGCCCGCCGGATCGAGCTCGAGGGCGGGTGCGACGGTGAGCAGCTGGCCGGTCGGGCCGGTGGCGCTGCGTTCGCCGCTCGGGCCGTCGACGACCGCCGTC
>JAGQTE010000145.1 GCA_020439175.1 Acidimicrobiales bacterium
CGGCTGTCGATCGGCCTGGAGGACGCCGACGACCTCGTCGCGGACCTCCGGCGGGCCCTCGACCTGCTGGCCTGACGTCGACGTCAGGTCGGACGGCGGTTCGTCAGGGCGAGGGCGTTGTCGTGCAGCACCAGGCGGCGTTGCGCGTCGTCGAGCGGCGTCAGCTCGTCGAGGTAGTCGAGCGGCATGGGCATGCCCTCGATGTGGGGCCAGTCCGACCCGAACAGGACGCGGTCGGCGCCGACCCACTCGACGACCTGGGCGATGTCGTCCTCCCAGAACGGGTTGATCCACACGCTGGCCGTGAACAGCTCGACGGGGTCGTCGGGGAACCAGCCCGGGATCTTCTTGGCGACGGAGCGGAGCTTGCGGAAGACGTCCGGCAGGAACTCGGCGCCGTTCTCGACGGAGGCGAACCGGATGTTCGGGTAACGCATCGGCATGCCGGCGAGCACCATCGCCAGCATCCAGTAGTGCACGGCCTGCTCGATGGCGAAGAACTTGATCGACGGACCGAAGTGGTCGCCCGAGGCTTGGAAGTCGGCGGCGAAGCCGTCGGGGGCGTACCCCTCGGACGACAGCCCGCTGTCGCCGGCGTGCAGCACGACGGTCACGCCCGACTCGTTGACCAGAGACCAGAAGGGGTCGTAGGCGGGGTCGAACGGCGAGCGCCGGCCCGTGACGGTGACCGGCGCCGCCGGGAGCATCACGATGGTGCGGGCGTCGTGCTCGAGCGCCCACGTGAGCTCCTCCACCGCCCAGTCGGCGTCGGCCAGCGTGAGGTACGGCGCGGCAAAGATGCGGTCCCGGTAGGCGAAGCCCCAGTCCTCTTCCACCCAACGGTTGAACGCACGGAAGGTGTGGCAGACGGCGACGGGGTCGTCGCGCAGCAGCGCCTCGTAGATCATGCCGAGGGTCGGGAACATCCAGCAGGAGGCCAGGCCCTGCTCGTCCATCGCCGCCAGGCGGGCGTCGCGGTCGCGGTAGGCGGGGCGGATGGGCTCGCTGTCGCGCAGCAGGGCGATCGGATCGACCTGGTCGGCGTTGCCGCGGAAGTACGACGCCAGCACGCCGGGCTTGGACACCGGGTCGAAGGTGGCGTTGCGCACCGCCCTGCTGACCCGACCGCCGATGACGTGGTACTTGCGGCCGTCGATCTCGCACCACTGCACGCAGCGCGGACCGAGCGCCGGGTCGAGGTGACGGGTGAAGGCGTCGAGCGCCTCGTAGTAGTGGTTGTCGGCGTCGTGGACGGGCAGCGTCATGGCCCCATCGTAGGGACGCCGCTCAGGCGGGATACAGGTACGGCAGCTCGGGCTGGTCGATGCGCTCGTAGCTGTCGACCCGCAGGACCGGCATGGGCACCAGGTCCGGGTCGTCCTCGCGCGCCGTCGTGGCCGCGGCGTCGACCTCCCCGGTGACGCGCAGCCAGGTGTTGTCCTCGAGCCCCGCGGCGTCGATGTCCTCCAGCGCCAGCGTCACGGGCAGGGCGTCGCCGGCGCAGCACCCGACGACCAGCTGGGCGAGCAGCACCTCACCGCCCGGGTCGGTCACCAGGAACCCCTCGGTGCTGATCGGCGTCGACGACAGCAGCTCCAGGTCGCTCGGCGCCTTGGCGGCCTTGTAGAGCTGCAAGATGTTCAGGTCGACCGCCTGCCCGCCGAACGAGTGGGCGGCGATGTGCTCGGACAGGTCGAAGTCACCCGTCGTCGGCACCCGCGTCGTCGATGCCCGGTCGACGGCGAACGCACCGAGCGCGGCAGGGTCGACCACGATCGCCACCAGCAGCGGCGCCAGGAGCAGCCACCCCACCCGCGACCGTCGGTGCCCGTGCCCGGCATGCTCGTCGGGCCCGTGCTCGTCGTGCCCGTGCCCGTCGTGCCGGTGGCCATCGTCCGGGTCGTCACCGTCGGGGACCGCCGCCCGCGCCGTGCGGACGTCGTCGATCAACGACCACAACCCGATGACGGCGAGCGCCACCCCCGACAGCACCAGCCACTTCTGCATGGACGGACGCACGTAGCGGTAGAGGATGTCGGTGAGGCTGATCCACAGCACGACCAGCCCGACGAAGGTCATGACCAGCGATCCGTCTCGACGCGTCACAGCAGCACCGTCCCGACGATGGTGCCGACCACGACCGCCGTGATGAAGGTCAGCGGGGCGAACACGCGAGCGAAGCGCGGGCCGAAGGCGGCGACCTGGAGGGCCACCAGCTTGAGGTCGACCATCGGACCGACGACGAGGAACACCAGGCGCGACGTCATCGAGAACTGGGTGAGTCCGGCGGCGACGAACGCATCGGCCTCCGAGCAGATCGACAGGACGACCGCCAGCACCGCCATGGACAGGATCGCCACCACGCCGTCGCCGCCGAGGGTGTCGAGCACCGACGACGGCACCGCCGTCTGCATCGTGGCGACCAGCGCCGCGCCGAGGACCAGGAACCCGCCGGCCTGGAGGAAGTCCGACATGGCGGTCTCGCGGAAGGTGTGGCTGTGGCTGTGGTCCTCGACCGCCTGGCGCAGACGCTGCTCGATCAGGTCCGGCGAGGCGAACCGCGCCCAGAGCCAGCCCACGACGACGGCCACGGCGAACGACGCCACCAGGCGGGCGACCATCATCTGCGGTGCCCCCGGGAATGCCACGTACGTCGACACGAGCACGATGGGGTTGATCGCCGGCGCCGCCAGCAGGAACGTCAGGCCCGCCGCCGGCGCCACGCCTCGCGACACCAGGCGACCCGCGACCGGCACCGAGCTGCACTCGCACCCGGGCAGCAGCATGCCGGCGGCGCCCGCCGCCGGGACCGCCAGCGCAGCGTTGCTCGGCAGCATCTTGGCGAACCACGACGCCGGCACGAACGCCGCCAGGCCGGCGCTGATCATCACGCCGAGCACCAGGAACGGCAACGCCTGCAGGGTCAGCGACAAGAAGATCGTCGACCAGTTCTGCACGAACGGCTCGGCGAACACGTAGCCCAACGAGGGCCGGGCCAGCAGCACCGCCGCCACGACGGCCCACCCCGCCGCGGTGAGCCCGGTGCGGGTGGCCTTCGCCTTCGCCTCGGCCTCGGTGATCGACATCGGCGCAGACGCTAGTGGGCGGCGGCGACGACCGATCCGCGCCGCACCACGAGGCACGCCAGCAGCGTGGTGAGCGGCACCGCCGCCACCAGCCCGATCGAGCCGACCAACGTGCGCACGATCTCGGTGGCGATCAACTCCGAGTTCGCCACACCGGCCAATGGCTGGTCGGTCACGGCCAGCAGCACCAGCAACGGCATCGACGCGCCGGCGTAGGCGAGGACCAGCGTGTTGACGGTGGAGGCGACGTGGTCCTGCCCGATGCGGTTGGCGGCGGCGTAGAGCTCGCGGAACCCGTAGTCGGGGTTGGCCCGGTGCAGCTCGGCCACCGAGGCGACCTGGGTCACCGTCATGTCGTCGATGGCGCCGAGCGCGCCGATGACCACGCCGGCGAGCACCAGACCCGAGATGGAGATCTTGGCGCTGCCGATGGCCAGGTAGGTGGCTTCCTCGTTGGCGAAGCCGGTCAGCTGTGCGGCGTTGGTGAACAGCCACCCCAACAGCGCGGTCAGCAGCAGTGCAGCGAGCGTGCCCAGCACGGCGACGGTCGTCATCGTCGTGACGCCGTGGGCCAGGTAGATGGCCAAGAAGGCGATCGCCGACGCCGACACGATGGCGACGGCCAGCGCGTTGCGGCCGTCGATGATCGCCGGGAGGGTGAACGCCAGCAGCAGGACGATCGTGGCCACGAGGCCGCCGAGCGCAGCCAGGCCGCGCAGGCGCCCCAAGGCGACCACGACGACGGCGAACAGCACCGCCAGCACGACGAGCGGGGCCTTGCGGTTGCGGTCCTTGATCGAGTACTCGGCGCCTTGCGGCAGCGTCACTCCGGGCTCGAGCTGCAGGTCACCGACCGCCGGGTCGTACGCCATCACCAGGACGTCGCCGACGGCGAAGCGGCTGCCGGTGGCGACGTCGAACACCTCCTGGCTCAGCTCCAACCCGGCGTCGGGCCCCTCGAGCAGGCGGATGGTGTAGGTACCGCACACGGGCGTCTCGGTGGCATACCCGTCGGGGATGTTCTCGCAGGGGCGCTCGTTCGCCGCCACCACCTCGGCGTCGACGTACTCGCGGGTGAAGCCGCTGTCGATGAAGGCGTCCTGACCCGAGCCGTCAGGCCAGAGCACCGCCATGCCGACGACGGTCAGCACGGCCAGCGCCACCGCCACCCAGGTCAGGGCGCGGCCGGTCGCCGACGGCAGATCGAGCTCGACATCGCCCGGATGCGCATGACCGTGGTCGCTCACGCCCGCCATGCCACCACGTCACCGCCGGCAGTTGGGGGACACCCCGTCATATGCGGGGCACCCCACCGGAAATTGGGCTGGGATCTGCATCAGGCCGTAGTCGTCAGCCCGAATTCCGGTGGTTGGCCCGCTTCGGGCGGTCGGCCCGCTGCGGGCGGGGAGCCTCACACGGTGGCGGGCGTCGCCACCCAGGCGGTGAAGCCGCCGAGGAGGTCGCTGACGTCGGCGAATCCCTCCGACCGCAGCAGCGACGCCGCCACCGACGACCGGTAGCCGCCGGCGCAGAACACGACCGTCGGACGGGTGGGGTCGAGCTCGTCGATGCGGCGCGGCAGGTCGGCCATCGGCATCGACACGGCGCCGTCGATCGTGCCGTCGGCCAGCTCACCGGGGTTGCGCACGTCGACGAGCTGCACGGCCACGCCGGCGGCGAGGACGTCGGCCAGCTCGCCGGCGGTCAGGCGCGAGGCCCGCTCCACCCGATCAGGATTGGCGGCCATCGTGGCCAGCGGGTCGGCCAGGTAGCCGACGACGTGGTCGAAGCCGATGCGAGCGAGACGGATCCGCGCCTCCTCCTCCTGACCCGGCTCGACGACGAGCACGACCTGGCGATCGGGGGCGACCACGCTGCCGGCGTACTCGGCGTAGCGGCCGTCGAGCCCGACGTTCACCGCTCCGATGAGGTGGCCGGCGGCGAAGTCGGTGTTGTCACGCGTGTCGACGAGCAGCGCGCCGCCCGCCACCGCGGCATCGACCGTCGCCAGGTCCATGGGCACCACCGACGCATCCTCGTCGAGCAGATCGCGGTCTTGACGGTTCAAGATGGCGTCGTACACGAAGTAGCCCGGCGCCGCAGGCTGCCCCTCCGTCACGACGTCGACGAAGGCCTCCATGGTCATGGGCTGCACGGCGTAGTTCGTGCGCCGCTGCTCGCCGATCGTGGACACCGTCTCGGTCGACAGGTTCTTGCCGCAGGCGCTGCCGGCACCGTGCGCCGGGAAGACCTTGGTGGCGTCGGGCAGCACCATCAGCTTGTCGCGCACGCTGACGTACAGCTGCTGGGCCAGCTCCTCCTTGGTGAAGCCGATCGAGGCGAGCAGGTCGGGACGGCCGACGTCGCCGATGAACAGCGTGTCGCCGGTCAGCACGCCATAGGGCACCGGGTCATCAGCGTGCTCCCACACCACGATGCTCAGCGACTCGGGCGTGTGCCCCGGGGTGTGCCGGGCCTCGAGCACGACCTCCCCCAACGAGATCCGCTCACCGTCGGCGAGGGGGCGATGGGCGAACTCGGGCGACGCCACCGACGAGAAGGCGATCTGCGCACCGGTGGCGGCAGCGAGCTCCAGGTGTCCGGAGAGGAAGTCGGCGTGGAAGTGGGTCTCGATCACGAGCTCGATCGTCATCCCGGCCGCGGCGGCGTCCCGGACGTACTCGTCGACGTCACGGCGCGGGTCGACGACGACCGCCCGGCCGGTGGTCTCGTCGCCGATCAGATACGACGCGTGCGACAGGCAGTCGAGGTAGTACTGGGTGAACAGCATCGGATGGTCCTCCGGGTCGTCAGCGACGGTTCCAACATACCCCTAGGGGTAGGTATTCCGCACGGCTGCGCAGAGCAGCAGCCGGTCAACAGCCCCACATCGGGCTCGGCATTCCGGCATGTCGGTCTGGTGAGCCCGATTTCGGGGTGGGGGTGCAGGGAAGCGTCACCAGATGGCCTCGAGGCCCCAGTAGACGATCAGTCCGACGAGCAGGGTCCAGCCGACCGACCGGGTCCAGAGCGCCACCCCGACCGCCACCAGTCCCGCCAGGTGCCACACGCCCACCGGGCGCACCGACCCGTGGTCGAGCAGCAAGGTGTTCGCCACCAGCGCCGCCATCACGGCGGGCGCGATCAGGCGGAACGTCTGCTCGACCTTGGGCGGGATCGTGCGCCGCGCCAGCACGACGATGGCCGAGCTGCGGATGGCATAGGTCCCGATCGCCACGAGCACGATCTGCACCAGCGGCGTCATCGGTTGGCCACCACGCCGGCCGCCACGCCGGCGATGCCGCCGAGGAGGATGTTGAGCCCTTGGGGCAGCGGTGCCGCCAGCACGGTCGCCAGCGCGCCGACGACGGCGGCGACCACCATCGGCCGGCTCCGCACGGCCGGCACCAGCAGCGCCAGGAACGTCAGCGGCACGGCGAAGCCCAACGGCAACGCCTCGGGCATGCTGGCCGAGAACGCCAGCCCGATCGCCGTGCCCGCCAGCCACGCCGCAGAGAACACCATCCCCACCACGGCGAAGAACCACCGGCGCGTGTCGTCGTCACGCTGGTGCTCGAAGTACACGATGCCGGTGACCGCCGCCTGGTCGGTCATCAGGTGCGCCAGGCCATAGCGCCACCGCACCGGGAAGCGCCGGAAGGCCGGCGCCAGCGCCGTCGAGTACAGCAGGAAGCGGGCGTTGATGATCAGCGCCGTCACCACCGCCAGCAGCCATGGCGTGTCGGTGTCGATCAGGTCGACGAGGGCCAGCTGCGCCGCGCCCGCCATGATCAAGGCCGAGGCGACCAGCCCCTCCCACCAGGTGAGGCTCGACGACGCCGCCGTGACACCGAACACGATGCCGAACGGCAGGGCACCGACCGCCAGGGGCATGACCGTGCGCACGCCGAGACGCACCGCCTCGCGCCGCGCCAGCGGCGCATCCGGAACCCGCGCCGTCGCCATCGGCGACACCCTAGGCTTGGCCCATGGAGATCGGGTTGGAGTGCAGCCAGCAGCGCATGACGTTCGACGAGCTCGTGCGCCGGGTGCGCTACGCCGAGGACGCCGGCTTCGACGGCTGGTGGGGGTTCGACCACTTCCAGCCGATGTACGGCGAGGGCCCGGGCGAGTGCTTCGAGGGCTACACGACCATGGCCGCGCTCGCCGGCGTCACGACCCGGATCCGTCTCGGCCTGCTCGTCGGCGGCGTCACCTACCGCCACCCGTCGATGGTCGCCGCCGAGGCGATCACCATCGACCACGCCAGCCACGGTCGCCTCGAGCTGGCGCTCGGCTCCGCCTGGTTCGGCCCCGAGCACGACGCGCTCGGCATCGCCTTCCCCGGCACGGCCGAGCGACTCGACATGCTCGATGAGGCCGTCCAGATCATCAAGGGCCTGTGCACGACCGACGGGTTCAGCTTCTCCGGCGAGCACTGGACCGTCAGCGACGCCACGCTGCGACCCCGACCGGTCCAGGCGCCGCATCCCCGCCTGTGGATCGCCGCCACCGGCGAGCGACGGGCCCTGCCCCTCGCGGCGCGCGAAGCCGATGCGTGGCACAGCTTCGGCGGGCCTGCGGAGCTGGCGGCCCGGTCGGCCAAGCTCTCGGCCCTGGCCGAGGCCGCCGGCCGTGACCCTGCCAGCATCCTGCGCTCCGCCAGCCTCGACCTGTCCCAGCCGTTCGACGCCGTGCGCGCCGACGCCGACGCCCTGCGCGCCGCCGGGTTCGGCTACCTGATCTGCGGCTGGCCGTCCGAGGGCGAGCCGCATCTCGACCGGTTCGTCGCCGAGGTCCTGCCGGACCTCCAGGCCGGGTAGGAGCACCGCACCATGTCCGACGACGACTACCTCTACCTGACCACCACGGGCCGGAGGTCCAAGCGCAAGCACCGCATCGAGATCTGGTACGCCCGCGACGACGACCACCTGTACCTGCTCGCCGGGGGCGGCCGCGAGAGCGACTGGGTCCGCAACCTCGAGGCCCACCCACGCGTGACCCTTTGCCTGGGCAAGACGGGTGCCGACCTCGGCGCCACGGGCCGCATCCTCGATGCCGGCGACCCCGACGAGGAGCGCGCCCGCCGCCTCGTGTTCGACAAGTACCAGGACCGCTACCACGGCGACCTGGAGCGGTGGCGGTCCTCCGCGCTGCCGGTCGTGCTCGTCCTCGACGAGCCGTAGGCCCGGCGCGGCCCCAGCGCGGCCTCAGCGCGACCTCACCGCGGCTCGACGGCAGCGACAGCACGACAGGGCTACCGTCCGCTGCATGCAGCGCACCTATGACGACGACGGCTTCGAGTTCGCCCGCCTGATCGCTCTCGGCTCGACCTATCGGGGGCTCGCCGACATCGGCGAGGTCCTCACGACGATCGAACGGATCCCCGACGGCGACCGCGAGACCTGGGTGCGGGAGTGGACCGCCACCGCCGACCGGCTCGCCGACGCCGCACAGGCCTCTGCCGATGCCGGCCACGACGTCAGCGCCCGCACCGCCTGGCTGCGCGCCGCGCTCTACTACGACCACGCCTCCTCGATGGCCCCCGGAACGAGCGATCCCGGTGCCTACCACCGCCTGTGGGAACGCCAGCGCGATTGCTGGGACGCTGCGGCGGCGCGCTTCGACCCCCCGATCGAGCACGTCGCCATCCCCTACGAGGACATGACGATCGAGGGGTACGTGCTCAAGCCAGACGCCTCCGACGAGCCGCGGCCCTGGGTCGTGCTCAACAACGGCAGCGACGGTCCGGTCGTATCGATGCTCGCCCAAGGCGGGCAGGCCGCGCTCGATCGGGGCTGGAACGCTCTGACCTTCGACGGACCCGGCCAGGGCGCCACCTTCCATCGCCAAGGCGTGGGCTTCCGTCCCGATTGGGAAGCGGTGATCACGCCTGTGCTCGACTGGCTGCTGGCCCGACCGGACGTCGACCCCACCAAGGTCGTGCTGCACGGCATCAGCCAAGCCGGCTACTGGGTGCCACGCGCGGCGGCGTACGAGCACCGCCTGGCCGCCATCGTGGCCGACCCCGGCGTCGTCGACGTGGGCGCGTCGTGGACATCGCACCTCCCACAGATGATGATCGACCTGTTCGACCAGGGCGACAAGGACGACTTCGACGCCTTCATGGGCGCCGCGGACGCCGACGTGCGGGCGATGCTCCAGTGGCGGATGGCGCCGTACCTCACCACCTCCTACTACGACGCCTACCAGGCAGCGTCCGCCCAGCACCTGACCACCGACGAGATCGCACAGATCACCTGCCCGACGCTGATCCTCGATCCCGACGACGAGCAGTTCTGGCCCGGCCAGTCCCAACAGCTCTACGACGCGCTGACGTGCGAGAAGCGCCTCGTGCACTTCAGCCGGGACGAGGGCGCCAACTGGCACTGCGAGGTGGCGGCGCAGGGCCGACGTGACGAGGTGGTCTACGACTGGCTCGCCGACGTGCTCGGCGCCTGAGCCGCGCCGCGCCACTCGACGGTCGGTTCGGCGCCTGCGACGCCGGTCGCCCGGCTCAGGCCGGCAGCGGTTCGGGACCGGAGACCGCCTCGGCGGCGTCGGCGCCACGCTGCTCGCGGAAGTGCAGGAACAGCAGCAGCGACAAGAACGCCGCGAACGTGCACCAGATCGAGCTGAAGTCCTTGGACTGCATCCAGGTGGCGACGCTGAGGGCGACGACGTTCGCCGCGCCGAACGCTCGCACCCAGCGGAACGACGACAGCAGCGGCGCCAGGCACGTGGTCAGGATGTACGGGA
>JAGQTE010000018.1 GCA_020439175.1 Acidimicrobiales bacterium
CCGCAACCGAGGTCGAGCACGCGGGTGGCGGCGCCGACCAGCTCGACCGCCAGCGGGATGAGCTGCTCGTCGTACTCGGGGTCGGCGCCCTCGGTGAACTCGGCCTGCCACCAGGCGGCGTGGCGTTCCCAGTCGTCGGCGGTGGTCACCGGCTCATCCTGGCAGAACCGTAAGCTGGCCCCCGTGGGCGAGTTCGTGGTGATCACCGGGTTGTCGGGGGCGGGACGGTCGCATGCGGCCAACATCTTGGAGGACCTGGGCTGGTTCGTCATCGACAACCTGCCGCCGAGCCTCATCCCCAAGGTCGCCGAGCTGGCGGCGGGTCCCACCGGCGCCGTCGAGCGCGTCGTGCTCGTCGTCGGCACCGGCCCGTACCACGACGAGGTGCTGCCGGCCCTGGCGTCGCTGCGCCAGCAGGCCACCCGGTTGCGCATCGTGTTCCTCGAGGCCGCCACCGACGTGCTGGTGCGCCGCTACGAGAGCACCCGGCGGCGTCACCCGCTCGGCGGCGCCGAGAGCCTGGCCGACGCCATCGACCAGGAGCGCCGCCTGCTCGAGTCGGTCAAGGCCGAGGCCGACGTGGTCGTCGACACGTCCGAGCTGAACGTCCACCAGCTGCGCAGCCGCGTCGTCGACCTCTTCGGCGACGAGGTGCCCGACTCGGGGATGCAGACGACGGTCGTGTCGTTCGGGTTCAAGCACGGCCTGCCGCTCGACACCGACCTGGTGATCGACTGCCGGTTCCTGCCCAACCCGCACTGGGAGGAGCACCTGCGACCGCTGACCGGGCTCGACGCCGACGTGCGCGACTACGTGCTCGGCCAGGACGTGACGGGACCGTTCCTCGACCGGCTGACGGAGCTGTTGGAGCTGCTCGTGCCGGCGTACGTGGTCGAGGGCAAGTCGTACCTGACGATCGCCTTCGGCTGCACCGGCGGTCGCCACCGCTCCGTCGCCATCGCCGAGCGCGTCGCCGCCGTGCTGCGCGACCAGGGGGTCCGCCCGACCGTCACGCACCGCGACATCGACCGCTGACCGCCCCTGACCTGGGTCGACGCCGTCCGGGGCGACCGATTGGCGCGACCCGCCGCGATCTGTTCGGATAGCGGCGTCCGTCACACATCGGGAGGCAGCACGGATGACGATTCGCGTCGGCATCAACGGGTTCGGTCGGATCGGCCGGAACTTCTACCGGGCGATCAAGGCCCAGGACGCCAACATCGAGGTGGTCGCCGTCAACGACCTCGGCTCGATCGACACCATGGCGCACCTGCTGCGCAACGACTCGGTGATGGGCCGCTTCGACGGCACCGTCGAGGTCGGCGACGGGGCGATCATCATCGACGGCAACGAGGTCAAGGTCCTCGCCGAGCGCAACCCCGGCGACCTGCCCTGGGGTGACCTCGGGGTCGACGTGGTCGTCGAGTCCACCGGCTTCTTCACCTCGCGCGACAAGGCGGCAGCGCACCTCGACGGCGGCGCCCCGCTCGTCATCGTGTCGGCGCCCTGCGGCGAGGCCGACGCCACCTTCGTGGTCGGCGTCAACCACGAGACCTTCGACGTGAACGAGCACAAGGTCGTGTCGAACGCCTCGTGCACGACGAACTGCTTCGTGCCGATGATCAAGGTCCTCGACGACGCCTTCGGCGTGCAGAAGGGTCTCATGACGACCACCCACGCCTACACCGGCGACCAGAGCCTGGTGGACGGCCCGCACAGCGACCTGCGCCGTGCCCGCGCCGCCGCCATCAACATCGTGCCGACGTCGACCGGCGCCGCCCGGGCCACCGGCCTGGTGCTCGAGTCGATGAAGGGCCGCCTCGACGGCACCTCGCTGCGGGTGCCCGTGCCCACCGGGTCGATCACCGACTTCGTCGGCACGCTCAACCGTGAGGTCACCGTCGACGAGGTCAACGCCGCCTTCGCCGCCGCGGCGTCGGACGGCCCGATGGCCGGCGTGCTCGTCTACTCGGACGACCCGCTGGTGTCGAGCGACATCGTCGGCTCGCCCGCCAGCTGCACCTTCGACTCGGGCCTGACGATGGCCATGGGCGACATGGTCAAGATCCTCGGCTGGTACGACAACGAGTGGGGCTACTCGAACCGCCTCGTCGACCTGATCGACTACGTCGGGCCGCAGGTCAAGGCCGCTCGGGGCTGACCCGACCGACAACAGCTCTTCGGGAATGCGGGCGGAGTAGGCACGCATGACCATCGAAGTGGCCGGCCGCCGCAGCCACGGCGACCGGCCGCTTCGCGTCCACGACCACACAAGGAGCCACCCATGAGCGTTCCCACCCTCGAGGACCTCGGCGACCTAGCCGGCAAGCGGGTCCTGCTGCGCGCCGACTTCAACGTGCCGATGCGCGACGGCGTCATCACCGACGACCTGCGCATCCGCGCCGCGCTGCCCACGATCGCGTGGCTGCAGGACCAGGGCGCCACGGTCACCGCCTGCACCCACCTCGGCCGACCCAAGGGCGCGCCGGACCCCAAGTACTCGGTGGAGCCGGTGCGCGAGCGCCTCGCCGAGCTGGCGCCCGGCGTCGAGCTGCTCGAGAACCTGCGCTTCAACCCGGGCGAGACGGCCAACGACCCGGCGTTCGTGCAGGAGCTGATCGCCGGCCAGGACGCCTACGTCAACGACGCCTTCGGGGCGTCGCACCG
>JAGQTE010000146.1 GCA_020439175.1 Acidimicrobiales bacterium
AGCGATGCGGTAGGCACGCGGGGCGAACATGGTCCACACCGAGATGCCGACCAGGTCCGGTCGGATCGGCGGCAGGTCCTCGAGGCTCTCGTCGACGATGATGACGTCCCAGCCCTCCCGCTCGGCGAGCACGCCGACGGCCATCAACGCCAGCGGGACGAACCGGTGACCGATCACCCGATGCAGGCCGTTGACCTCGGCGCGCGGCAGGATCAGCAGCATCGTCGGTCGCCGTGTCGCCATCGGTCCTCCCTCACCCCGTCGTCCCGTCACCGCGCGCGCCCGCCGTCGCGCATCGTCGATCCTAGGCCTGCGACACTGGTTCCTCCCGATGGACGCTGACCAGACCGACGACCACGCCGACGATGAGGCCGAGGACCGCTCCGATGCCGGCGACGCGCTGGCTCCGGTCGGCGTGGTGGCGCGCCTCGACGCCCTGCGACGCGAGTACCTGGCCAAGGGACTTCGCTACCTGGCTGTCTCCGCGTTCAACGTCGTGTTCGGCCAAGCGCTGCTGTTCGGCTTCCAGACGGTCGGAGGCTTCGAGCCGGTCGCGGCGAACATGGCGGCGGTGTCGATCAGCGCCGTGCCCGCGTACCTGTTGAGCCGCTACTGGGTCTGGAACGTGTCGGGCAAGAGCAACTGGCTCACCGAGGTCGCGCCGTTCTGGGGTTTGACGGTGCTCGGGTTCGCCCTCTCGACGCTCGCGGTCCAAGGGGTCTCCGCCGTCTACGACGGTGATCCGCCGCCGCTGCTGGTGAACGTCACCAACCTGTCGGCGTTCGGTGTGATGTGGGTGGCGAAGTTCTTCGTCCTCGACCGGTGGCTGTTCGCCGCCAAGGCTGCACCGGAGGAGCCGCCGGCCTGGACCGAGGCCGCGGGCGACGGCGACGACCCGGCGGGCGATGCCCCGTGAGCGCCACGCCTCGCCGTCGAGCCGGCGATCGGCGGGTCCCCGAAGGGTATGAAGCAGTCACGGCTCGCCAGGCCCTGCGGGCCTTCAACCGCGTCGTGGACGTGGCGGGGGTCAGGTGGAAGCTGGCGGTCCTGTCGTTGTTGTCGCTGGTGGCCGGCCTGGCAGAAGCGGCATTGCTCTTCCTCGTCGCCAACGCCGCCTTCGCCATCGCCGAGGGGAGCGACGTCGTCTCGATCGACTGGGGTCCGCTCGACGACGCACAGCTCTCCATCGCTCAGGCGCTTTGGATGGCCATCGCCATGGGTGCCACGATGCTCGGTCTGGGGCTGTTCCTCACCAGGATGCCGGCCCGCTTGGGCACCGACATCTTCGTGCGGCTGCGGGCCCGGCTGATGCGGGCGTGGCTCCGCTCGGACTGGAAGGTCATGTCCGAGTACGCCGCGGGCGATCTGCACGAGAACGTGGTCGCCACCGCCGGCCGGGTGAGCACCGCCGTGATGGTGCTGTCGTCCGGCCTCGTCGCCGCCATCAACGTGGTCACCCTGATCACGGCGTCCCTGCTCGTCAGCTTCGTCGGCACCTCGGTGCTCATCGTCGCCAGCGTCGGGTTGTTCTTCGCCTTCCGTCCGGTGTCGAAGCTCACCCGCGCCGCGGCTGCCCAGCAGCGCACCGCCAACGCGGCGTACACGGACCAGCTGTTCGAGGTCATCGGGATGCGCGCCGAGACGCAGGTCTTCGGCGTGGCGGACGAGGTGGCGTCCCGGCTCGATCGCGCCACCGACGCCGTGGCCGGGCCCTATTACCGGTCGGCGTTCTACGGGCGGCTGGTGCGGATGATGTACCGCAACGTCGCCATCGTGTGCGTGGTGCTCGGCGTCGTCGCCGTGTACAACGTCGGCTCGGTCGATGTCGCCGCGCTGGGCACGGTGATCCTGCTGTTGATCCGCAGCCTGTCGTACAGCCAGAACCTGCAGACCAACATCCAGTCGCTGGACGAGGTGTACCCCTACCTCGTCGTCGCCAGCGACGCCTTGGACGAACTCGAGGGTGCGGCGGTCGATCCCGATGCGGGGGCTGCGCTCGATGCCGTCGATCGCATCGAGCTGGCGAGCGTGGGGTTCAGCTATGTGCCGGGGCAACCGGTGCTCCACGACGTGTCGCTGGCGATCGGACGAGGTGAGGCCGTCGGCATCGTGGGGCCGTCGGGTGGTGGCAAGTCGACGTTGTTCCAGCTGCTCCTTCGGCTGCGGCAACCGGATGCCGGTCACTATCTGATCAACGGCGTGGACGCCGAAGGTGTGCGTCTGCGTGACTGGCACCGCCATGTGGCGCTGGTGCCGCAGGCGGCATCGGTCTTCCAGGGCACGGTCGCCGACAACGTGCGCTTCTTCCGCGACGGCATCGCCGACGATGCCGTGCTCGACGCGCTGCGCCGCGCCCACCTCCTCGACGAGGTGCTGGCCCTGCCCGACGGCATCGGTGCCCGTGTCGGTGGCCCGACGGCGCGGCTGTCGGGTGGACAGCTGCAGCGGTTGTGCATCGCCCGCGCCCTGGTCACCTCCCCGGACGTGCTGTTCCTCGACGAGCCGACCAGCGCGCTCGACGTGCACTCCGAGGCGGCGTTCCAGGAGTCGCTGCTCGAGCAGAAGGGCACGACGACGTTGTTCATCATCGCCCACCGGCTCTCGACGTTGTCGGTGTGCGATCGCATCCTCGTGCTGCGCAACGGCGTCGTCGAGGCCTTCGGCCCGGCGACGGAGGTGCGCGCCGCCAGCCCGTACTTCCGGCGGGCCCTCGAGCTGTCGTCGCTGGATTGAGGTCCTGGCGTTGCCGTGGCGCCCGCGGTCCCTGCTCAGGGCAGGCCGTAGAAGAGTCGCTCGGTGACACGCCGGGCCCGGCGGGTGACCCGTCGGTAGGTCTCACGCAGCTCGGCGGCGCTCGTGTCGAGCGAGCGTGCCAGCCAGGTGAGCTCTGATGTCGCCACCGGCACGGACTCCACCGCGGCGCTGGTGACGAGGTAGAGGCGGTTGCGCGTCCGGGCGCAGAACCGCAGGCTCTCGCGTAGCGCCTCGGCATCGTCGGTCCGGAGGTGGTGCTCGGCGACCAAGGCGTCGATCGCGGCCGCCGTCTCGGTGTGGCGGACGCCGTGGCGCAGCTGCAGCAGCTGGACGGTGAACTCGACGTCGCTCAGCGATCCACGCCCCAGCTTGAGGTGGAAGTCAGGGTCCTCGCCCTTCGGGATGCGCTCGCGCTCCATGCGCGCCTTGATCCGTCGGATCGCACGGAGGTCGTCGTCGGTGACCGGTCGCTCCCACACCTGTGGTGCGACGGTGGCGACCAATGCCGAACCGACGGCAGGATCACCGGCGGCGTGGCGTGCTCGGGTCATGGCCAACCGCTCCCAGGGTTCGGCGTAGGACCGCCAGTACCGGTCGTAGGCGGTGACGCTGCGGGCCAGGGCCCCCTGTCGGCCTTCGGGTCGCAGGTCGGTGTCGACGACGAAGATGCGCGAGGCGGGCGTCGAGCCGTTCAGCAGCCGGCGCACCGCTTGCGCCACACGGGTCGCCTCTTCGGCGGCAGCAGCACCGTCTCCGGCGTAGACGAACACGACGTCGAGGTCGCTGGCGTAGCTGAGCGCCTGCCCGCCGTAGCGACCGAGCGCCACCACGGCCATGGGCACCTTCGGGTCGACGTCGTCGAGCGCCAGCTGCACCGTGGCGTCGGCGACGGCCGCGAGCTCCCGACCGACCCGGCGCACATCGGCATCGTCGAGGACGTCGCGTGCGGCGATCGACAGCAGCTCGCGGTCCTTCCATCGCTGCAACGCCTCGACGCGATCCGCCGCATCGGTGCGCCACGCCACGGCGCGCTGCGCCTCCCCGGTCAACGCCGCGGCGTCGGCATCCGGTCGAGCCCCTGCGGCACCGAGCCGTTCGACCATGTCCGGGTTGTGCACCAGCAGCTCGCCGAGCAGGCGGGAGGTGCCGAGCAGCACGCACGCACGCTGGGCGGCGTCGGGGGCCTCCCGAAACGCGTCGGACACCAACGTGCGTCGCTCACTCCCCGTCAGCAGGTTGCGCAGCATCAGCAGACCGAGGTCCGGGTCGGGGGAGAGGGCCAGCCAGCTCAGCACGAGCGGGAGCATCTGCTGCATCAGCCGGCTGGTGCGGCTGAGCCCGCGCGTCAGCTCGGCCAGTGCCGCCGCGGTGCGTGCGGTGTCGGCGAAGCCGAAGGCGCTGAGCCGCAGCTCGGCGGCACCGGGGCGCAGCGGCACACCGTCGTCGTCGGCGATGGCGCCGAAGGCTTCGAGCAGCGGCCGGAACCACAGCCGCTCGTGGATGGTGCGCACCCGGCTGCGGCGGCGGCGGAGGTCGGCGCTGAACCGCTCGCCCGCAGTGCCGGCCGGGCCGTCGCGGTGTCCCAACAGGCGGGCGAGGCGGTCGACGGCGTCGGGACCGGCCGGGAGCTCGTGCGTGCGGGTGTCGTTGTCGAGCTGCAGACGGTGCTCGATCGTCCGGAGCAGCACGTAGGCGTCCGCCAGGTCGGCACCGTCGGTCCGATCGATGTAGCCGGCGGCGGCGAGCACCGCCAGCGCGTCCAGCGTCGTGGGTGTCCGCAGGGTGGCGTCGACGCGGCCGTGGACGAGCTGCAGCAGCTGGGCCGAGAACTCGATGTCGCGGATCCCACCGGGCGCACGCTTGAGGTCCCGTGTGCCGGCGGGTCGCGCCAACGCCGCGCGCTCGCTGCGGGCCTTGAGGCTGCGCACGGCCCGCAGGTCGTCAGCGCTGAACGGCCGGCTCCACAACCACCGTGCCGCGGTGTCGGCGAACTGGGCG
Organism: Acidimicrobiales bacterium; assembly: GCA_020439175.1. Taxonomy (GTDB): domain Bacteria; phylum Actinomycetota; class Acidimicrobiia; order Acidimicrobiales; family Acidimicrobilacustridaceae; genus JAGQTE01. Next base: position 4,753 of record JAGQTE010000146.1, read on the forward strand.
CCGAGACGCCGGGCGCCGGCCGCCGGCCGGGCCTTGAGCATCGCCTGCAGCTCCCACGGTTCGGCCCAACGGCCCCAGTACGTCTCGTAGCTGTCGATCGATCGCACCAGGGCACCGTCACGACCTTCCGGTCGCAGCGTCGTGTCGACCCGCCAGCAGCGCGACGCGATGGCCACCACATCGCGCGCCTGCTGGGCGACGTCGTCGGCCCGCCCGTCGCCGACGAGGAGGATGTCGATGTCGGAGCTGTAGTTCAGCTCGCGCCCGCCCAGCTTCCCCATACCGATCACTGCGATGTCGGTGGCGTCCGCCAGCCGGCAGGCGCCGCCGAGCACGCCGTCGGCGAGGTCCGACAGCTGCCGGCCGACCGCGGCGAGGTCGAGCTCGTCCAGCAGGTCGGCCGCGGCGATCCGCAGCAGCTCGCGCCGCTTCCAGATCACGAGGGCGTCGACCGACGCGGCGTCGAGCGGAGACGGCACGGCCCTGCCCGCCAGCACGTCGAGCGACGCCTCGTCGGCGACCACGAGGCGCGCCAGGAACCGGCTGGCGTCGGCGACGGCGACGACGGCGGCGGCCAGATCGGGTTCCGCCTCGAGGCGAGCCGCGTCCGCCGGGCGCGCATCGAGCAGATGGTCGAGGACGCTGCCGACGCGGCGCGGTGACGCGGCGCGCTGCACGGCATCGGCCAGCGATGCCGGAGGGCGGGCGCGGGCGTCGGCCATCGCCGTGAGCCTAGGACGGTCACGGGTCGGGCTCGTCGGCCCCCGGGGCGCCGGTCACGTTTCGGTCCCTTCGCCGCGTGTGCCAGCCTGGCGCCATGCCGCAGCTGCGACTCGGGATCGCGCAGACCAACGTCGTCGTCGGCGACCTCGAGGGCAATGCCGTGCTGCTGGCGGAAGGCATCGCACAGGCTCGAGCGGCCGGCTGTGCGCTGGTCGCCTTTCCCGAGCTGGCGCTGACCGGCTATCCGCCAGAAGACCTGCTGCTCAAGCCTCGCTTCGTCGAACGCAACCTCGAGGTGCTCGCCGAGCTGGCGGCGCAGGTCCACGGGATCGTGGCCGTCATCGGGTTCGTGGATCGTGTCGGGGACGCGCTGGCCAACGCTGCGGCGGTGTGCGCCGACGGGGCCGTCGTGTCGGTGTACCGCAAGCGTCGGCTGCCGAACTACGCCGTGTTCGACGAGCAGCGCTACTTCGTTCCAGGTGACGAGCCGTTGGCGCTCGTCGATGTCGCCGGCGTGCGCGTCGGGGTCACGATCTGCGAGGACGCCTGGTGGCCCGGGGGACCGATGCGTGACCTGGCGGCCGGGGGTGCCGAGCTGCTGGTCAACGTCAACGCCTCCCCGTACCACCGGGGCAAGGTGGCCCAGCGGGAGGCGATGCTCGCCGAGCGCGCCGCCGAGGTGGCGTGCCCCATCGCCTACGTGAACCTGGTCGGCGGCCAGGACGAGCTGGTCTTCGACGGGGCATCGCTCGTCATCGGCGGCGATGGCGTGGTGCAGGTCCGTGCGCCGCAGTACGAGGACGGTCTCATCGTCGCCGACATCGACGTGCCGGCGCGCCCGGCTCCTGCAGACGCGCTCCCGGTCGTGGCCGCGCTGGGGCACGCTCCGACGCCCGTCGGCGCCGCGACGCCATCGGCGGTGCTGGTCGACGACGCCGCCGAGGTCTACGGCGCGCTGGTGCTCGGCCTGCGCGACTACGTGCGGAAGAACGGCTTCGCCGAGGTCGTGATCGGGCTCTCCGGCGGCATCGACTCGTCCTTGGTCGCCTGCGTGGCCGTGGACGCGCTGGGCGCCGAGCACGTGCACGGGGTGCTGATGCCGTCGCGGTTCTCGAGCGACCACTCGGTGGTCGACGCCGAGGACCTGGCGGTGCACCTCGGCATCGATCACCGCACGATCGCCATCGAGCCGGCCCACCACGCCTTCCTGGAGCTGCTGGCGCCGTCGTCAGTCGGACGCGAACCCGGACTGGCCGAGGAGAACCTGCAGGCGCGCATCCGGGGCACGTTGCTGATGGCGCTGTCGAACATGTTCGGCTGGATGGTCATCACGACGTCGAACAAGAGCGAGAGCGCCGTCGGCTACTCGACCCTCTATGGCGACTCCGCCGGCGGCTTCGCCGTGATCAAGGACGTGCCCAAGACGCTCGTCTTCTCGTTGGCGGCGTGGGTCAACGAGCGGGCAGGGCAGGCGCGCATCCCGACCAACGTGCTGAGCAAGCCACCGTCGGCGGAGCTGCGGCCCGATCAGCGTGACGACCAGAGCCTGCCGCCGTACGACGAGCTGGACCCGATCCTCGCGGCGTACGTCGAAGAGGACCGGACGGCAGCCGACCTCATCGAGGCAGGGTTCGACGCCGCGCTGGTGCGACGCATCACCCAGCTCGTCGACGTCAACGAGTACAAGCGACGCCAATTCCCACCCGGCGTGCGCATCACGACCAAGGCGTTCGGCAAGGACCGGCGCCTGCCGATCACCAACCGCTTCCGCGGCTGACCGCACCGGTCGACGCCGACCGGGTGCACGAGGGGGATGACGATGGGCGAAGCGATCCGGGTCGAGGACCACGGGGCGGTGCGGCACCTGGTGCTGTGCCGGCCTGACGAGTTCAACACGATCACGACGACGCTGCGCGACGAGCTCGACGCCGAGCTCGACCGGGCCGACCGCGACGGCGCGGTGAAGGTCGTGCTGGTCCGTGCCGAGGGCAAGGCGTTCTGCGCCGGCTTCGGGCTCGACTGGTCGACGGCGTCGCAGGCCGCCAACGACGGTGCCCGCGGTCGCGTGTGGGACACGGTCGCCGACGTGCAGATGATCGGCCGGTTCGGCAACACGTTCGCCAAGCTGCACGACATCTCGAAGCCGACGATCGCCGCCGTGCAGGGCTGGTGCATCGCCGGCGGCACCGACATGGTGCTCAACGTCGACCTCATCGTCGCCGCCGAGTCCGCTCGCTTCGGGTATCCGCCGGCCCGGGTGTGGGGCGTGCCGGAGGCGCCGTGGGTGTGGGTGGCCCGGTTGGGTCTGGAGCGGGCGAAGCGCTATCTGTTCACGGGTGACGAGCTGACGGCGCGCGAGGCGGCCGATGCCGGGATGATCCTCGAGTGCGTACCCGACGACGCGCTCGACGCCCGCGCCGTGGCGTTGGCCGATCGCATGGCGCTGCTGCCGTTGAACCAGCTGCAGATGATGAAGTGGATGCTCAACGACGTGGCCCGCCATCAGTACCAGCCCGACACGAGCCGACTGCTCGGCTTCATCTTCGACGGGGTGGCACGCCACACGCAGGAAGGACTCGACTTCGTCGAGCGCGCTCAGGAGGTCGGTTGGCGAGAGGTGATCCGCGAGCGGGACCGTCCGTTCGGCGACTACGGCGAACGGGACCGCTGAGGGAGCGCACCGGCAGCACCGAGCGTTCGACAGGTGGCGTTTAGAGTGGCCGTCCGACCAGCACGGCGCGAAAGGGAGTCGAGTGTCCGAGCCGAACCTGCCTCGAGCGCAGCTGCCGTGGCGTCGTCCCGAGGTGCCGGGCGCGTTCGGCATCGAGGCGATGGCCCGCCGCGTCGGCGCCTATGTCTGGGTCGAGCGCCGGCTCTTCGAGGTGCTCGGTGCGTGGACGCCGGTCGTGCCGGAGCTGGACGTGAAGCTCCGACTGGCCGTGCACAGCGCGCACCATGCCGAGCGGGCTGATCGCTTCTACGCCCGGCTCCCCGAGCTGCGCGAGCTCCCGGCCGACGACGTGTGCGTGCCCACGACCGCAGCCGTCGCCTCCCTGGTCGATGCAGTCGCGGCCGCCGACGACCCGAGCGCCACGATCGAGAAGCTCGTCGGCGTCTATCGGGTGCTGCTGCCGCACCTGATCGCCGTCTACTCGTTCCACCTCGCCAACACGGCGACGGTTGCCGACGAGCCGCTCGCCCGGACGCTGCGCCACGTCATCACCGACGCCACCGACGACTGGCGCGACGGCGAGCTGCTGATCCAGGCGCGCATCGCCGACGCCGTGGCCGTCGACCGGGCGGCGGCCCACCAGGCCGAGCTGCAGCGGCTCCTGGTGGTGGCTGGCGGCATCTGCGGGCCGGGCACCTTCGGCGACGCCTGAGTCCCGGCGGGGGATCGGTTCAGCGCGCCCGGCAGGTCGGCTCGGCGATCGTCGCCGATGCCAGCAACGTGGCGCCGTCCAGCACCTCGATGTCCGCGTCGGCGCCCGCAGCGACCAGCACGTCGAGCACGGCCGAGCACACGGTGACGGCGTCGGTCCGATCGGTGCCGTCGACGACGGGGACCCGGTACCCGCCGAGGGGCTCTCGGGTGAACAGCGCCCACTCGATCAGTGCGTGCACATCGGGATGGTCGGCGGCGACCGCCGCTTCGACGGCGTCGTTCGACGGCAGCGGCACGCTGGTGCCCGGGACCCCGGCGCCACCGGTGCCGGGCGGCGCGACGGTGCTGCCGGGGGTCGGCGCCGGCTGCTCGCTGCCCGAGCACGCCGAGGCCAGCCCGACGGTGAGCAGCGCCGTCCCGATCATGATCGCCCGGCGGCCGTGGACGACGGCAGCGGCGGTCCTCAGGGACGAACGGCGGCGCACAGGCGCCAGCCTCGCGGTTGTGTCGAGCACTCCCCGCGATCGGGAGTCATGCAGATGGCGTGAGATCGCAACAAAGGGGCCGAGAAGGTCGACGGCGATCACTGGAAACGTCTCGATGGGTGCCGACGGAGGTCACGAACCAGCAGCAGCGAGGCAGCGCATGGCGCCCGCCAGGCCCAGCGACGGGGTGGTCGCACCGGTGTCGAGGCGCGAACTCGCAGGTCGGAAGGCGAATTGGCGGGATCGGGCGTACAGGTTGGCGCTCTTGACCGCATCGGTATCGTAGACAGACGTCGAGGCCACGCCCGGAGCATCCGCAGCGCTGCGGCCCGGGTCCGGACGATGTGGATTCGCATCCGCCGCCGGTTCTCCCGCAACATCTGATCGACCAGGAGCCGTGCCGAGGCTCCGAACCCCACGAGGTGCACCTTGGCGAAGGAGCGAGTTGAGCGAGACGAGGAAGACCTCGTCCGGTTGTACCTGACCGACATCGGTCAGTACCCGCTGCTCACCAAGGAGGACGAGGTTCGCCTGGCGCAGGCCATCGAGGCCGGCGTCGCGGCGCGCGCCGAGATGGACGCCGGGGGGAACCTCACGCCGGCCCGCAAGCGCGAGCTGCGCAAGACGGTCCGCGAGGGCGAAGACGCCGAGCGCACGTTCGTGCAGTCGAACCTGCGGCTCGTCGTGTCGATCGCCAAGAAGTACCAGGCCTCCGGTCTTCCCCTGCTCGACCTGATCCAGGAGGGCAACCTCGGCCTGATGCACGCGGTCGAGAAGTTCGACTGGCGCAAGGGCTTCAAGTTCTCGACCTACGCCACGTGGTGGATCCGTCAGGCGATCACCCGCGGCATCGCCAACACCGGGCGGACCATTCGCCTCCCCGTGCACGCCGGCGACACGCTCGCCCGCTTGCAGAAGGCCCGGGCTCGGCTCGAGCTGAAGCTCGGCCGACCGGCGACCCTCGCCGAGCTGTCGGCCGAGGTCGAGATGCCCGAGGACAAGGTCACCGAGGCCCTGCGCTTCGCCGCCGAACCGCTGTCGCTGTCCGAGCCGCTGCGTGAGGACGGCGACGCGGAGCTGGGCGACGTGGTCGAGGACCGCTCGGCAGAGTCTCCCTTCGAGACGGCGGCGACGGCCCTGCTCCCCGAGGAGATCCAGCGACTGCTCGCACCGCTCGACGAGCGCGAGCGCGAGATCCTCAAGCTGCGCTTCGGTCTCGATCGCGGCGAGCCCCGCACCCTCGAAGAGGTCGGGGAGCACTTCAACCTCACGCGTGAGCGCATCCGTCAGATCGAGGCGCGGGCGATGTCGAAGCTGCGTCACCCCTCGAGCGACACCGGCGCGCGCGACCTGCTGGCGGTCTGACCGCCCACGAGCTCGACGCCGACCGGCGTCGGTGGCGTCGTGGATGCACGGCCGCGGGGCGCGACCTACACTGCCGCCCCATGAAGAAGATCATCGTCATCGTCGCCCTGCTCGCCCTGGCCGCGTTCGCGGTCAAGAAGCTGCAGGACGCCGCCTGATCGATGCGGTGACCGGGTTCGTCCCGGCACCGCCACGTACGAGCGAGCTCCGACCGGCGCGCCCGTCCTCGACAGGACGCAGGCGCGCCGGCGCGCGTCCGGGCGCAGGTCGGCGCAGGTAGCCGACATCCGGGCGTCGCCCCGGCAACATCGCCTTCCATCGGCGCACGCGGTCCAGCGGTGTCGCCGTCGGCGCCGACACCCGAGCGCCGGACCGAGCGACCCAGCGCGGCGGGCGGAGCCCGCGCCGCCATGCGACGACACCTGCCACAGCGCCGAGCGCGAGCACACCGCCGACGACCGCCGCGGCGCGCGCCCGGGTGGGGAGCGGGACGCGCTCGCCGAGCGGGACGCCGTGCTCGAAGGTGCGCACCTCCCACCCGTTGGCGCGGGCGACCCGTCGGAGGTCCTTGTCGGGGTTGACGGCAACCGGGTGGCCCACCGCTTCGAGCATCGGCACGTCGGTCGCCGAGTCGGAGTAGGCGAACGACGCGTCGAGGTCGATGCCGCGCTCGGCGGCGAGGTCGCGCATGGCCTCCGCCTTGTACGGGCCGTAGCTGTAGTAGTCGACCTCGCCGGTGTAGCGCCCGGCCTCGTCGATGCGCGCCCGGCTGGCGATCACCCCGTCGACCCGCAGGAAGGTGCCGAGCGGAGCCACGATCTCGATCGGCGACGCAGAGATCAGATACACCTCACGACCTGCCGCTTGATGGGCGCGGATCAGGTCGAGCGCCTCGTCGTACACGATCGGTTCGATCACCTCGGTGAGGTTGTCGTGCACCAGCGCAGAGATGCGCGCCTGGTCCCAGCCGCGGGTGATGCGGAGGGCCGACTCGCGGAACTGGCGCATGCGCTCCTCGTCGGCGCCCAGCCAATGGAAGATCAGGTTGCTCCACAGGGCACGGAGCAGCAGTCGACGGTTGATGAACCCGGCGTCGAGCAGCGGCCGCCCGAACGCCACCAACGACGCCTTCGCGATCACGGTCTTGTCGAGATCGAAGAAGGCAGCCTCCACGACGTCGCAGCATACGGGGGCGGTCGCGGGTGGCCGGCGACGGCGAGCAGGTCGTCGGTCACCGCGCCGGGAGCAGCGGCTGGTCGGTGAGTGGTCGGCGGGCGGGCGGCGCGCCAAATCCGGTTGCGGACGGGTCGTGCGCTCCGTACGGTCGGCAACGCACTTCCCCTCGACGCAGCTACGAGCGCGCACGGAGGTGCACGGTGGTCATCACCTGTTGGGGAGCCAAGGGCGGAGCGGGGACGACGGTCGTCGCCGCGGCGATGGCGGTGCATGCCGCCGCGACGAGCGAGCACGGCGCCCTGCTCGTCGATCTCGACGGGGATGCGCCGGTCGTGCTCGGCGTCGCGCCGTCGGACGGTCCGGGCGTGCGCGACTGGCTCGACGCCGGTCCGGGCACGCCGCCGGACGGGCTGGCGCGCCTCGAGGAGCCGCTCGCCGGCGGGCTGGCACTGCTGCCGTGCGGATCGGGTGCGCCGGGGCCGGCGAGCGACGGGAGCGTCGAGACGCTGATGCAGGTGCTCGGGTCGGATCGCCGCACGGTCGTGGTCGATGTCGGTTGCCTCACCGGTGCCGCCGGTGCGGACCGCGCCCTGCGTCGGCGAGTCGTGCAGCTGGGGGATCGTTCGGTGCTGGTGACCCGGGCCTGCTACTTGGCGCTCCGGCGGGCGTCCGACGCAGGGATCGTCCCCGACGACGTCGTGCTCCTCGCCGAACCTGGTCGGGCGCTGCGTGCCGACGACGTCGCCCATGCGCTCGGCGCGCCGGTGTCGTGCACCGTCCCGTTCGATCCAGCGGTGGCCCGCGCCGTGGACGCCGGGCTGCTGCTCGCCCGTCTGCCTGCCTCGCTGCGTCGGGCGGTGGGCCATGGCTGAGCATCGATCGGTCGCGATCGAGCGGGCCGTCGCCGCGCTCGACGATCTGGTGCCGCTTCCCGATGAGGACGAGCTCCGCCGGCGCGTCGTCGAGGCCGTCGCCGCGGCGGCGCCCCTGCTCGACGAGTCCGGTCGTGCGAGCGCGGTCGAGGCGGTCGTCGCCCGGCTGCGCGGTCTGGGTCCGCTCGACGCGCTGCTCGACGCGCCGGAGGTCACCGACGTCCTCGTCAACGGCGACGGCTCGGTGTGGACCGAGCGGTCGGGCGTGATGACCCGCGAGGCGATCGAGCTCACCGCCGACGAACGCGCCGCCATCATCGAGCGCATCGTGCACCCGCTCGGCCTGCGCGCCGATCGGGCCCACCCCATCGTCGACGCACGGCTCGCCGACGGGTCCCGTGCCAACGCGGTGCTCCCACCGGTGTCGGTCGACGGACCCTGCCTCTCGATCCGTCGCTTCGGGGCCGCCGTGCTCCCACTGGAAGCGTTCTGCCCTTCGCCGGTGGCGGACCTGCTGCACCGAGCCGTGCGCGAACGCTGCAACATCGTGGTCAGCGGCGGTACCGGTTCGGGCAAGACGACGCTGCTCAACGCGCTGGCGGCGCACATCCCGGCGGGCGAGCGCCTGGTCACCATCGAAGATGCCGCCGAGCTCCGGCTCGGCCGTGCGCATGTGGTGCGGCTCGAGGCGCGTCCGGCCAACGCGGAGGGGGTGGGTGCCGTGGCGATCCGCGACCTGGTGCGCGCCGCGCTGCGGATGCGTCCCGACCGGATCGTCGTGGGCGAGGCCCGCGGTCCCGAGGCGCTGGACATGCTCCAGGCGATGAACACGGGCCACGAAGGCTCGCTGTCGACGTGCCACGCGAACAGCCCGGTCGACGCGCTCCGGCGCCTCGAGACCATGGTGCTCACCGCCGCTGTCGACCTCCCGTCGCCGGTGGTGCGCGAGCAGCTCGCCGCGGCGATCGATCTCGTGGTCCAACTCGAACGCCGCCACGGTCGGCGGGCTGTCGTCGCGGTCGACGAGGTGGTCCCATGGTCACCGCTCGACCAGCCCACGTTGCGCACCGTGCCCTTGCTCGACGACGCCTGTGCTCCGGTCGCCCGCAGCGTCCGCCCCACCCGCGTGGGCGGGGCACGTCCCTGGTGGGTGGCCTGATGGCCCCCGAGCTGATCGTGGTGGCCGTGCTCGGTTGCTTGGTCGCCGCCCGTCGGTCGGCCCGTTCGCCTCGGGTGCGCCTGTCGACGCTGTCCGGTCGGCGGGGTCGTCGGTCTGGTGGTCCGCTGGTGGCGGACGCGATCGGTCGCGTGCGGCGGCGGCGTGCCGGCGAGCTGGCGGCGCGTCAGCTCCCGGTCCTGCTCGACCATGTCGCGTGGGCCCTGCGCTCGGGTGCGTCGGTGCCGCAGGCGTTCGTGCGCGCCGCCGACCGTCTCGACGGCCCGCTGCACGACGAGCTGGCGCCGTGCGCAGCGTCACTGCGCGATGGCCGCTCCTTCGATGCCGCCTTGGCCCGGTGGCTGTCCAGTTCGGCGCGTCGCCGCGACGATCCGCGCCGGGTGATCGTCGGGGCCCTGCGCATCGCCGTCGTTGCGGGAGGAGCACCGGCCGCAGCGCTCGAAGGCGTGGCGGCGTCGGTGCGCGACCGCGAAGCGGTGCGTCGCGAGGCACGAGCGCTCACGGCACAGGCCGTGGCGTCGGCGGTGCTGCTCGTCGTGGCGCCCCTGGCGTTCGGTGTGCTGCTGGCGTCGGGCGATGCCGAGGTGCGCCACTTCCTGCTCGCCGACCCCATCGGTCTCGCCTGCCTGCTCGCCGCAGCGGTGCTGGACGTCCTCGGCGCGTTGTGGATGCGAGCCGTGGCCCGGGTGGCCCGATGATGCGGATGCTGCGACCGGGGTGCCGGCGGCGACTGGTGCTGGCCCGGGTGGGCGCGGCGAGGTCTCGCCGCAGCCGCAGGCGGGACCCCGCCCGACCCGTCCGGGTCGTGGCTTGTGGCATCGGTCGGTGGGCGTATCGACTCGTCGGTCGTCGGCCGTCCTCGGACGAGGCGGCGAGCGACGCCGGCGGTGCGTTGGTGGCGGCAGCGTTGGGGTTGGTCATCTCGCCGATCGTGAGTGGCGCTGCGGCACTGGTGGCCTGGCGGCTGCCAGCGATCCGGCGGGTGCGCGTCGAGCAGCGGGAACGGGCGCTGGCGATGCAGGCGTTGCCCGAGACCATCGATCTGCTGCGGCTGTGCCTGGACGCCGGCTTGACCGTGCCCATCGCCCTCGAGCTCGTCGGCCGTGACGGTACCGATCCGGCCTGCGCCGCCTGCCGCCGGGCGGCGGAGCGCATCGGCGCCGGCGCCCGGTCCCGCGACGCCCTGGGCGCGGTTCGGGCGCTCGGCGACGACGGCGTGCGCTGCGCCGACGCCCTCGAGGCGTCGGTGGTCGACGGCGCGCCGGTCTCGGTGCCGCTCGGTCGCCTGGCAGCCGAGCTGCGCGACGTGCGCCGGCGGGACCTCGAGCGGCGTGTGCGTCGCGTGCCGGTGTTGCTGCTGCCGCCGCTGGTGCTGTGCATCCTCCCCGCCTTCGCGCTCATGACCGTGGTGCCGCTCATCGTGCTCTCGCTGCGCTCGCTGCAGCTCTGATCGGTCCGCTGCCCGGACCCTCCCTTCGGCCACTTGGCCCTGGAACCACACCCGAATCCGATCCTCACAGGAGGTTCATCCATGCTCGCAGTCATCTGCGCGGCCCAGGCCGCGCTCCTCGCAGGGCTGGCTGCCCTACGCCGTCACCGTCTGGGCGACGGCGGCCAGAGCACAGCCGAGTACGCGCTCGTGTTGCTCGGAGCTGCGGCCATCGCCGTCCTCGTCATCTCGTGGGCGACCGACACCAACCTGATCGGCAAGCTCTTCGACTTCGTCATCGGCAAGGTCATGGGGCGCGCCGGGTGAGGGCGGGCCGGAGCGGGATCCGGCCGCGACATGGTGGCGACGAGGGCCAGGCCACGGTGGAGCTGGCCCTCGTCCTGCCCATCGTCGTGGTGCTGCTCCTCAGCGTCGTCCAGGTCGGGTTGGTCGTGCGGGCGCAGCTTCGGGTCGAGCACGCCGCCCACGAAGGCGCCCGCGCCGCCGCCGTCGCCGACGATCCGGTGGCCGTCGGGCGGCGCGTGGCGCTGGCGGCGGTCGATGATCCCGACCGGACGGAGGTGATCGTCACGTCAGAGCAGGTCGGCGGTGAGGACGCCGTGCGCGTGTCCGTGTCCTGGCGGTTGACCGGCACGCTCCCGCTGGTCGGTTCGGCGGTGGACGGTCGGACCGTGCAGGCGTCGGCGGCTCTTCGGGTCGAGCCGTAGTCGCCACCAAGGCGGCGCGAGACGTTCACCGACGTGTCACCCCGACGCCAGGTCCGGGCCAACTCGCCTGCGTAGCTTGCGCGTCGCACGGGAGAGCGACACGCAGCTCGTCTGGAGGAGACATGTCCAAGAACCACCCCCGCCGAGGCCGACGCCTCGGCGCCGCAGCGGTCACCGTGGCGGTCGGCTCGATGGTGGCGGTGCTGCCCGCATCCGCCGCCGGTCCCGGCACGATGACCGGTCCACGCACGACGGTCGATCCGTACCTCGAGCCCGTCGCCGCAGGCGTGACGATCGAGTCGCTGCTCACGGTGCACGACCTTCCCGCTCGCAACGGCTACGCCATGGTCGGGATCCCCGATGGGCTCGGTGCCGTTCGACGCGACGTCGACGGCCGGGTCATCGTGCACATGAACCAGGAGTTGGGCGCCTCCAACGGCATCGTGCGCAAGCACGGGCAGAAGGGCGCCTTCGTGTCCCGCTACGTGATCGATCCGACGACGCACGACGTGCTGCACGGCTCCGACCTCACCTCGGTGGTCACCTACTTCGACCGCTCCACCGGCACCTACACGACGACGCCGACGACGGGGGCGCTCGCCCTCAGCCGCCTGTGCTCGTCGTCCCAGGGCGCGCCGGGACAGTTCTTCAACGCCGGCACCGGCAACGGGACCACCGAACCCATCTACTTCGCCGGTGAGGAGTCCGGCAGCGAGGGACGAGCGTTCGCCACCCTGCGCAGCGGTGCCACCCGTGAGCTCCCCCGGGCCGGGCGCTTCTCGTTCGAGAACCTCGTGCCGGCGACCAACGCCTCCGACACGACGGTGCTGGTCGGCAGCGACGACCAGTTCGACGGGCGGGTGTCGGTGTACCGCGGCACCAAGACGTCCTCGGGCGGACCGCTGGCCCGTGCGGGGCTGCTCAACGGCAACGTGGCCAACATCAAGCTGGACGGCATCGCCACCGACGCCGCCTTTCGTGCGGCGCACGACGTCGGCGACGAGGTGCCGTTCGGCCTGGTCGGCGTGGACTGGAAGCTGACGGGTGCGCAGCAGAAGGCGCAGGCCGACGCTGCCGGCGCGCTCCGGCTCAACCGCGTCGAGGACGGCGCGTTCGATCCGGCCAACCCCGACGACTTCTACTTCATCACGACCGATGGCGGTGAGGGCTCGACGAGTGGCGGCGGCGGGGGCCTGTGGCGCCTGCGGTTCGCCGACATCGATCAGCCGGAGCTGGGTGGCACGCTGACGCTGCTCATGGACGGGACCGAGGCCATCGGTGCCAACAAGCCCGACAACCTGACGATCGCCGACGGCAACATCGTGATCCAGGAGGATCCGGGTGGTGACGACGTCCTTGCCCGCATCTACGCCTACCGCATCGCCGACGGTGCCGTGGGTGAGATCGCCGTGTTCGATGCCGACCGCTTCACCCCGGGAGCACCGGCCTTCATGACCAACGACGAGGAGTCGAGCGGCATCATCCCGGCGGACGACCTGCTGGGTGCCGGGTGGTTCCTGCTCGACGCCCAGGTCCACACGTCGGCCGGCCTGCCGGCAGGCACCGGGCCCGGGACGGTCGAGGAGCTCGTGCAGCACGGACAGCTCCTGGCCATGCAGGTGACCGACTGGTCGGCCGTCTACGGATCGTGACGTTCACCCGTACGCCGTCGCAGGACGCTACGTTCGAGAGCGGGGCACCGTTGGGTGCCCCGCTCTCGGCGTGCGCACGCCAGCGCGTCGGCCACGTTCGACGGGGCGTGTGGGTGATCGCCGCTGCGTGCGCCGTCCTCGTTGGCGTCGGCAGCAGTTGCGCCCAAACCGACTCCTCGGCGCTGGCGCCCCCGGACCGCACCGCGTCGCCTGTCGGGTCGCTTCCCGGAAGTACCTCGACGGATGGCGACGCCTCCACGGCAACGGTCGGCGGGCCCGCACCGGGCCCGGCGTTCGGGACCGCCCCGCTCGCGACCGAACCGGTCCCCTCGTCCACCTCCACCACCGCGCCGCGGCCGGCAAACCTCGACCATCGAGGAGTCGACCTCGGTGAGGCATGCGTCGATCCTGCGCTGCTGCTCGTTGCAGCCGAAGGACTCGACGTCGCACCAGCGGTGTCCGACCTGCGGTCGATCCGGTGCTTCGGTGACTGGGCCACCGCCTGGACGAACCCGGTCCAGGACCCGGTCGACCCCATCGACCCCGAGGTGCTGGTGTTCCGACGGACCGAGGGCGCGTGGTCGGCCTGGCGTATCGGCGAGAGCGACTGCACCGCCATCGGCGTACCGGCCGACGTGCAGCTCGAGCTGGACTGCTACTGACCGGCGTCGCCGCCCAGCACCGTGTGCAACAGGGCGACGGCGCCGGCTTTGTCGAGCGGCTCGTTGCCGTTGCCGCACTTGGGTGACTGGATGCACGACGGGCACCCGTCGGTGCACGGGCACTGCTCGATGACCTCGAGGGTGGCGCCGAGGTGCGCGTCGGCGGCGTCGAACCCGAGCTCGGCCACCCCGGCGCCGCCCGGGTAGCCGTCGTAGATGGCGATCGTCGGCAGACCCGTGTCCGCTTGCAGCGGCGTGGAGACACCGCCGACGTCCCAGCGGTCGCAGATGGCGAACAACGGCAGGATGCCGATGGCGGCGTGCTCGACGGCGTGCAGCGTGCCCCCCAGCGCGGCGCCGGAGATGGCCGCCTCGTGGAGCACGACCTCGTCGACCGTGTACCAGAACGCCCGCGTGCGCAGCTGTGACGGGGGGAGGTCGAGCTCGCCGATGCCGAGCAGCTCACCGGTCGAGCTGTCGAAGCGCTTGTAGCCGGTGACCTGGGAGGTGACCTCGACGGCACCGAGGGTGAGGTGGGCGCGGCCGACCGTGCGGCGCCGCTCGGCGGCGAGCAGGGCGATGGAGGTGTCGGCCAGGGTCTGCGTGTACTCACCGCCGTCGTGTGGTTCGGCGATGGCGACGTGGGCGTCGAGGTCGAGCGCGGCGATGCGCCAGCTCACGCCCTGGTGCAGATAGATGGCACCCGGATGCACGAGCCGCAGTGCCCGCCCGGCGTCGACGGTGCCGATGAGCTGCTCCTCGCCGTCGACGATGCGGAACTCGCTGGCGGTGGCGTTGCGCAGGCCGATGCGGTGCGCCGGCCACCCCGAACCCGACCAGAACGCTGCCGGTTCGGGCGAGCGCCGCGACGGGCGGCGGACACGCAGATCGTCGTCGATCGCACCCCGGAGCACGCCGTCGTCGAGCAGCCCGGGCCACCATCGCTCGTCCGCCGGCGTGAGCGGCGACTCATAGGCCGCACAGGCGAGGTGCGGGTCGAGCACGAACGGGTTGGCGACGTTGATGACGGCGGGCTCGGGCGGACGGCTGAACGCCTCGGCCGGGTGGGCCATCAGCCACTGGTCGAGCTGGTCGTCGCCGGCGACGAGGACGCACATCGCCTCGCGGCCGTCACGACCGGCCCGCCCGGCTTGCTGCCACATCGAGGCGATGGTGCCCGGGAAACCGTTGAGCACGCAGGCGTCGAGCCCACCGACGTCGACGCCGAGCTCGAGAGCGGAGGTGGCCACGACGCCGCGCAGCTCGCCGGAGAACAGCTCGTGCTCGATCTCGCGTCGCTCGGCGGCCAGGTAGCCGGCCCGGTAGGGGCGAACGGTGCGCGCCAGCCTGCTGGGCAGGCGTCGCTTCACGTCCGCGGCGACGAGCTCGGTGCCCTTGCGGCTCCGACAGAACACGATGGTGCGGTGCCCGTCGCGGATGAGCTCGGCCGCCAGGTGCGCCGTCGCCTGGTTCGTCGAGGCGCGCAGCTCATCGGCCTCGGCCTGGGGGTTCCACAGCACGAACGTGCGCGGTGCGCACGGTGAGCCGTCATCGGTCACGGCGGTGACCGGCTTGCCGCACAGCTCGGTGGCGAGCCGTGCCGGTGCGCCGATGGTCGCCGAAGCGAAGACGAACGTGGGATCGGCGCCGTAGCGCGCGCAGAGGCGGCGGAGCCGTCGCAGCAGGTGGGCGACGTGCGAGCCGAAGATGCCGCGCAGCAGGTGCAGCTCATCGACCACGACGTAGCGCAGTCGTTTGAGGAAGGTCGCCCAACGCTCGTGGTGCGGCAGGATGCCGTGATGGAGCATCTCGGGGTTCGTCAGCAGCACGTTGGCGTTGGCCCGCACCCAGGTGCGCTCTTCGGGACCGGTGTCCCCGTCGTAGGTGGCGGCGACCAGCCCGGGCACGGCCATGGCGCTCAACGCCCGGAGCTGGTCCTGGGCGAGGGCCTTGGTCGGGAACACCGCCAGCGCGGTCGCCGGCCGGAGCCCGGCCACCGTCGCCTCGGCGATGGGCGCCTGGTAGCACAGCGACTTGCCCGAGGCGGTGCCGGTGGCGACCACCACGGACGTACCGGCCCGGACGAGGTCGATCGCCTCCGCCTGATGGGTGTAGAGGCGGTCGACGCCCAGGCGGGCCTGCACCACGTCGGGCAGCGGCACGGCCAGCTCGGCGAAGCGCGCCGGCCGGGCGGGGAGGCGCTCGACGTGGGCGAGGCGCGGGTCGCCGAGCAGGGAGCGAACCAGGGTGTCGATGTCGTTGGCGACGGCCAGGGCCACGATCGACCCCTCTCGGTGCGCTCGGCGACGGTGGCGGACGCGGCGCGCCCTCCTGGGTGGGGAGGTCGGGGCGCCGTGCCCATGGCCCGGCCAGTGTACGGGGTTGCACCGACGTAATTACGGGGGTGTCACGTGTCCCGGGACCCGCGGTGCGCCCGACGGGCCGGTGTAGGTTGGCGCCGACCACCTCCCGCTCGTCCGCGCGACCGGAGCGACCATGCTGTTCGACGCCCGCATCACCCAGACCGACCCGTGGGTCGTGGTGCGGATCATCGGTGAGCTCGACCTGGCGGCGGTCCCGTCGACCCGATCGGTGTTGCAGGGCGCGGCGTCGTCGTTGCCCGGGTCCGACGGGCTGGTGCTCGACCTGCGTCAGGTGGACTTCTGCGACTCCGCCGGGCTGGGCGTGCTGCTCGGCGGCGTGCGGCGAGCCCGCAACGTCGGGCTCCCGTGCGTTGCGGTGTGCGGCGACGGGCGGTTGCGCGACCTGCTGGCGCTGACCGGGCTCGACCTGGTGATGGACGTCGTCGACGCCCCGCCCGAGGGGGTCGAGGTCGCCGGTGGGTGAGGTCCAACTCGAGATCCCGGCTCGGCCCGAGTACCTGACGCTGGCGCGTCAGGTCGTCGCCGCCGCCGCAGCGCTCGAGCCGACCTTCGCCGACGAGCGCATCGACGACCTGCGCATCGCCGTGTCGGAGGCAGCGACGAACGCCATCGAAGCCC
>JAGQTE010000147.1 GCA_020439175.1 Acidimicrobiales bacterium
AGGACGAGGGCTACCTCCGACCGCGGTCGGACGACGAGCTCGCACGGTTCCTCTTCATCGGCTTCGGTGCCCGGGTGGCGACGAGCGGGCACCTCGCCGGGGTCGGTGGTCTCGAGGTCGAGCGGTACGCCGCCGCGGACGCTGGCGAGATCGTCGGCCTCTATGCCATCAGCCGGTTCGTGGGCGAGGGCGTCGGACGGCAGCTGGTCGGTGCGCTGGTGCACCACGGCGCCGCGCTCGGCCTGGACGGCGTCTTCGCCTGCACGACCTCGGGCCAGGTGGGCGCCTTCTTCGAGCGGTGCGGCTTCCGGGTCGTCGACCACGACGCCTTGCCCGAGCAGAAGTGGTCGGGATACGACGCCGAACGTCGAGACGGGCTGGTCGCCCTCTGGCACGACCTCCGCCGGTCCGACTGAACGACGACGGCGCCGGCGCGGCTCACGAGCGCCGGTCGTCTCCTACGCTGCGCTCGATGGACGCTGAGGATGCGCCGCCGGCGCAACGGTGGCCGTGAGGGACGATCGGCGCGGGCGGGCGATCGAGCTGGTCACGATGTGCGCGCTCGCCGTGGCGCAGCCGGTGTACGCCGTGCTCGGTGCCAACACGGCCGAGCTCGTGGCACGGCAGGTCGACGGTGTGGCGTGGTCGAGCGACCTGGCAGCGGCGGCGGGGTGTCAGGCCCACCTGCTCAACCTCGAGGCCACCGATCACCTCGTCGGGGAGCTGCTCGAGCACCTGCGTGCCGTCGACATGCTCGACGACACGATGCTGGTGGTGATGGCGGACCACGGTGTGGCCTTCGTCGGCGGCGAGCCGTTCCGGGCCGCGACCGAAGCCACCGTCGACCAGGTGGCGTATCCGCCGCTGTTCATCAAGGAGCCCGGGCAGCGGGACGGGGCCGTGAGCGACCTGCCGGCAGAGGTCGTCGACGTCGTCCCCACGATCGCCGACGTCGCCGGCATCCCGCTCCCGTGGGTGGTCGACGGCGTCTCGCTGAGAGACGTCGAGGCCGTGCAGGCTTCGCCGCGAGCCTTCCATCCGCTGTTCCGTGACCGGTTGGAGGCGACGTCGTCGTCGGGCACCGTCGAGCTCCGCGACGACTTCGAGGCTCGCGTGGCTCGCAACGCGGCGTTGTTGGCGTCGGGTGCCGACGAGGTGGCGCTCGGAAGCCTGCCGGGCGCATCGCCGGGACTGGTCGGTCGAGTGGTCGATGACCTGGCGGTCGCGCCGCAGGCAGATGGCACGGCGTCCGTCGGGCCGAGCGGTCAGGACCTCGTCGTGTCGGACGACGCGCCGATCCCTGCCTTCGTCGAGGTGCAGCTCGATCGAGGTGGCGGTCGGACGCTGGCGGTGGCGCTGGACGGTCGCGTCGTCCTCGCCGGCGCCACGACGCCCGACGGCCTGCTGTGGGGCTACCTGCCGATCGAACGGCTCACGCCGGGCACCCATCGGGTCGACGTGTACGAGGTGACGCAGGGCGCGACGGAACCGACGCTGGCACCGGTGGCGTCGCCATGAGCGGCGACGATGCCGGCACCAGCGCCGTCGCTGGGGAGCGGCCACGGGCGTATCGATGGCCGTGGGTGGCGGATCGGCGCGGCCGCGCCATCGAGCTGTTCACGATGTGCGGGCTCGCCATCGCCCAACCCGTCTTCGCCGTGGTCGGCTCCAACGTCGCCGAGTTGGTGGCGAGGCGCGTCGGCGCGCTCGAGGTGATCGCGTTCGCCCTCGCGGTGCTGTGCATCCCGCCGGCGGTGCTCTACGCCGTCGAGGCAGGCGTCGCCGCCTGGCGTCCCGCCGTGCTGCGGATCCTGCACCCCGCCGTGCTCGGCGTGCTCTTCGGGGCGTTCGTGCTCCAGCTGGTCGGCGACGCCGCCTCGGGGGCGTCGTGGGTGCTGCTGGGTGTGGCGGCGCTGGTGGCCGTGCTGTTCGCCCGGCTGTACCGCACCATGCCGCCCCTACGGGTGTGGCTGCGCTACCTGGCGGTGGCCTGCGTGGCGTTCCTCGTGTCGTTCCTCGCGCTCTCGCCGGTGCGCCGGGTGGCGTTCGCCCCGTCGATCGAGCCCGTGGACGTCGCTGTGCTGCCGGCGCCTCCGCCCGACGTGGTCGTGGTGGTGCTCGACGAGCTGCCCGCCCTGTCGTTGCTGCGGCCGGACGGCACGATCGATGCCGAGCGCGTGCCGGCATTCGCTCGGCTCGCCGACACGTCGACCTGGTACCGCAACGCCACCGCTGTTGCGAGCTGGACGGTCCTCGCCGTACCCAGCATCTTCACCGGCCGCTACCCCGAACCCGAGCTGGGTCCGATGGCGACGGACCACCCGGACTCGCTGTTCCGCCTCCTCGGGAC
>JAGQTE010000148.1 GCA_020439175.1 Acidimicrobiales bacterium
CGGTGTGCGTGCAGCCGGCGGGGGCGACGGCGCCGTGCCTGGCGGTGGACCCGGACGTGCCGGGCGGCCCGACGTCGACCACGGCGCCGGGCGCCGCCACCGTCACGCCCGCCTTCACCGGCTGACCCGGCGGGCCTCGGCACCCGGACCCGGGACCTCGGTCCCTGGCGCGCCAGCGGACCGGGCGCGACGGTGGGAACCCGAGCGGCAACGGTCGGAGGTGACGCCATGCAGGTGCTGGTCGTGTACGGATCGAAGATGGGCGGCACCGAGGGGATCGCGCAGATCCTGGCCGACGAGCTGGGTGCCCGCGGCGCCACCGTCACGGTGGCCGACGCCGCCACCGACCCCGATCCTGCGGGCGCGGATGCCGTCGTCGTCGGGGGCGGCCTGTATGCGGGGCGGTGGGTCAAGAGCGTCCGGCGCTGGGTGAAGCAGCACGACGAGGCGCTGCGGGAGGTCCCGGTGTGGTGCTACTCGAGCGGCCCGCTCGACGACTCGGCCACCGAGCACGAGATCCCGGAGGCGTCGTCGGTGCACAAGCTCATGGCGCGCGTCGGCGCCCGCGGGCACCTGACCTTCGGCGGGCGCCTGCCGGCCGACGCCCAGGGCTTCCCGGCGGCGTCGATGGCTAAGGACCATGCCGGCGACTGGCGCGACGCCGACCAGATCCGGGGCTGGGCCGACGACGTCGCCGACGCACTCGGCGGCTGAACGGCTCGCTCGCGCCGGCGTGTCGCGCGCCGAAGGCGGACGGCGTGCCCCGGGCAGCTACCCCTGCCGCGCCCGGGACGGTGCTGCTGAGCCCGGCTAGCGTGGCCGTGTTCGCCCGCGCCGCCGACGGCCGGTGTGCGACCGGGGCAGGGAGGTGGGCTTCGTGGGAGAGCCGATCGCACCGGCGGGTGCCGGGGGGTTCGCCCCTCCGGGTGCGCCGTCACATCCGCAGTCGGCACCAGTCGCTCCGCAGGCCGTACCGGTCGCTCCGCAAGCGGTATCGGGCGCCCCGGCGATGGCTGCGCCATCGGGGCCGGTGCCGGCGCTGGTCGAGGCCGTGCGCCGGGTGGTGCTGGGCGACCCCAACGCCGTCCGGCTGACCGTCGCCGCCTTCGTCGCCGGCGGGCACGTCCTGTTCGAGGACGCACCCGGTACGGGCAAGACCGTGCTGTGCAAGGCCTTGGCGGCAGCGCTCGGCGGCACCTTCGGGCGCGTGCAGGGCACGACGGATCTGCTGCCGTCCGATGTCACCGGCGTGAGCGTGTTCGACATGGACGCCAAGACCTGGGACTTCCGCCGGGGGCCGATCTTCAACGAGATCGTGCTGGTCGACGAGATCAACCGGGCGACGCCGCGCACCCAGTCGGCGCTGCTCGAGGCCATGGCCGAGCAGCAGGTGACCGTCGACGGCTCGACGCATCCGTTGCCGGAGCCGTTCCTCGTCGTCGCCACGCAGAACCCCGCCGGTGACCTCGGGACGTTCCCGCTCGTCGCCGGCCAGCGCGACCGGTTCATGGTGTCGTTGTCGCTCGGCCAACCCGGCCGCGCCGCCGAGCACCAGCTGGTGCGGGGCCACGGCGGCGCCGCCCTGCTCGGCGACGTGCGACCTGTGGCGAGCGCCCAGCAGTGGATCGAGGTGCGCAACCGGCTCGATCAGGTCCATCTCGCCGACGCCGTGCTCACCTACGGCCTCGACGTGATCGACGCCGTGCGGGCCCGCCTCGGCGACACGTCGCTCATCAGCACGCGCGCCGTGCTGGCGACGATGCGCCTGGCCCGCGCCCACGCCGTCGTGAGCGGGCGGGGGCACGTGTCGCCCGACGACATCCAGGCCATCGCCGCCGGGGCGCTGGCGCACCGCCTCATCGATCGGACCAACGGCGACCTCGCCGCGGCCCGCCACCTCGTGTTCGAGGCGGGCAGCCGCGTGCCGGTGCCGCCGCCGAGCTGAGATGGCGGGACCGGACGGCATCGAGGTCGGTCGGCGGCGCACCCGACTGCGCCCACCGATGTGGCTGGTGGCGATCGTCGCCGCCGTCGCCCTGCTGGCGGCCGTGATCGGGAAGCTCCAGGCCGAGCTGGCGATCGCCGCTGCGATGCTGCTCGTCGCCGTCGGCGACCTGCTCGTGGCCCGATGGGGGTTCGCCGAGGTGCGGAGTCGCCTGACGTTCGACGGGGTGGCCGTGGTCGGCGAGCCGGCGTCGGCAGTGCTCGAGGTGCACGGTGCGCGCAGCCGGATCTGGGCGCGCGTCGGGTGGTGGCAGCCGGCGTGGTTCACCGTCGTCCCGGACACCCCCGGACTGTTCAGCGTGGTGCCCACGCACCGGGGCCTGCTGCGGTGGGTCGACGTCGACCTCGTGGCGCGTGGCCCGCTCGGACTGTGGCAGGTCGGTCGGCGCGACCGTCACCACCTGCCCGTGGCGCTGCCGGTCGGGCCGCGCCCGATACCGCACGAGGTGGAACCGATCGAGCTGTTCCCGCGCCCGTTCGGCGAGACCGTGCTGACCCGCGGCGCCGACGACATCGTGCGCGGGGTGCGCGAGTACCGGCCCGGCGATCAGCCGAAGCTCGTGCACTGGCCGGCGACGGCACACCGTGGGGAGCTCCTGGTGCGCGAGACCGAGACCCTCGGCACCATCCGGGTGCGCATCGCGCTCGACGTGCGCGACGACCTGTTCGGTGCCGAGGCGGCGGTCGCCCGGGCGGCGTGGTTCGCCCTGGACTGCCTGGCGCGCGGGTGGGAGGTGGAGCTCGTGACGTGCGAGCGACCGCCGCGACCGTCGACGCCGTTGCCGCCGTCCACCTCGGCGTTCGCCCTGCCGCCGTCGTGCTCGTTGCTCGACGAGCCCCGCAGCGTTCGGGTGGGCTACGCCGCCGCACCCAGCACGACGCTCGGCTTCGCAGCCGCGCCACCCCCGCCGGGTGCCACCACCTCGGGGGACGTCCGTCGTCCCGACGACGTCGCACGACGTCTGGCGGTCGCCGTGCCGGGCATGGTGGACCTGCCCAAGCAGTCGGTGCGGACCCGGATCATCTCGCCCGAGGGGGATCGGTGGAGCTGAACGCGGCACAGCGCTACGTGGTCAGCCGGGACGAGCTGGCCCCGGCCACGCCCATCACCCAGGGCGCAGCGGCGCTGACCTTCCTGGTGCCGTTGGTGGCGTGGGCGGTGATGGGGCGCTGGCCCCTGGTGCTGGCCCTGGCCGTGCCGGCGTCGCTGGTGATCGGCATCGCCATCGGACTCGTCGTCGACGTCCGTCCGTTGTCGCGGCGGCTGCCGGGCGCCGTCGGCGCGCTGCTCGTCGGCGTGCTGCTGGCGATGCTGCTGGGCATCGTCTCGTCATCGACGCGCGTCCAGCTCGACGAAGCGTGGGCGCTCGTGCCGGTGGTGGCGATGGTGGTGCTGGGCCTCGACTGGTACTGGGCGTCGCGCCTGCGCCTGGTGGCGTGGCTGTCGACACCGGTGGTGCTCGTCATCGCCGGTCAGGACCTGCCGTGGTCGTTGATCGTGGCCGCCGTGTGGCTGGTGCTGGTGCTGGGCACCCACGGCTTGGCCGAGCGCGACATCGCCCGCGCCAAGGGGTTGCCGGTGCCCTGGGGCGCCGCGGTCGCGCCGACCGGCGCCAAGGCCGACCAGCCGCGCGGTCTGCTGGCATCCGTCGCCGCTGGCGTGGCGCTCGGCCTGCTCGTCGGTCTGCTGGTCAACCTGGCGTTGCTGCTGCGCGATCCGCCGCCGCCGGACCCGCCGTCCACGATGCGCAACGCACCGTCGTCGGGCCAGCGCGGCAGTGGTGCCGGCGGCGGTGCCGGAGCCGGCGGTGCGGGCCAAGGCGGTGCGGGGCAAGGCGGTGCGAACCAGGGCGGCGCCGGCGGGAGCGACACGAACGGCGACGGGGTCGTCGACGGCGCCGACGGGCGCACCCGCGACACCCTCGGCGGACCGGGCAACGGCAGCTACGGGCAGGGCGGCGGGACCGGCGGGCGCTGCGAGCGATCCGAAGGCTGCCTGGCGGTGCCCGGGGACGAGCGCATCGTCGTGGACAGCGACGGGCGTGTGGTGCGCGACACCGACGGCGACGGCAACCTCGACGTGCGGCGTGACGGGCGGCTGGGCATCGATCGCGACGGGGACGGCGAGATCGACTCGTACGACCTCGACGAGATCATCGTCGACGCGGATGCCGATGGGCGGATCCGCATCGACGACGACGGCGACGGCCGACCGGACCGGACCGAGGGTGGCAGCGTCGGGTTGGACACCAACGGCGACGGGGTCATCGACCGCAACGGCGCCGGTCGTGTCGGCATCGACCGCGACGGGGACGGCACCATCGACGACACCGACCTGGGGTGGATCGTCCTCGACACCGACGGCGACGGCCTGCCCGACACCAACGGCGCCGGCGAGCGGCTCGACAGCGATCCGGAGGTCGTGATCGCCGACGGGTTCGATCCGAACAGCCGGGTGGACCCCGATGCGCCCGACGGCGCGGGCGGGCAGCCCGGCACCGACGAGCCGACCGAGCCGCTCGAGATCCCGGCGGCGGTGTGGTGGACGCTGCTGGCGCTGGTCGTCGGCGGCGCCGCGGGCATCTGGTGGTACCGCCGGTGGAAGCGGCGCCGCGACGCCGAGGCCGATCGGCTGGCGGCGTTGGGTGAGCTGGCGTCGAAGGCGTGGGCGTTGGCGATGCTCGAGGCCCTCGAGGCGGCCGGTGCCGAGCGGGGCCGGCCCCGCCGTCGGGACGAGTCGGTGCTGCGCTACGGGACCGCGCTCGTGGACGGTCCGCTGCCCGATCCTCGCCTGGCGCAGATCGCCTCGTTGGTCGATGCCGAGCTGTTCGGGCCGGTCCCGGTCGACGCCGCCTCGCGCGGTTGGGCGGACGCGACGCTGCTCGACGTGTTGGCGCAGCACCCGGTGGACGCCGACGACGGGACCCGCCAGCCGGCGCCGGCCTGACGGACCGCGACGGGGCGTCGAGCCGCGTGGGCCACTCAGCCCGACGGCTTCGGCACGAGGGCCGGCTCGTCGGGGAGCGGGAACCAGCGCAGGTGCTCGAAGTCGGCGCCCAGGTCGAGGTGCTGGGCGCCCTGCGCCGGAGTCGCGGCCAGCGCCGCCACCAGCGCCCGCGCCTGGTCGAGCCCGTCCGCCAGCGCCGTGTCGGGCACCTGGAGACGGCGGTCCGGGTAGTGGATCCCGTCGGCACCGAAGGTCACGTCGTCCAGGCTGAGCCGCGGCTCGATGGCGCGGTCTCGGTGATGCCACAACCCCTTCATCGGGTCGAAGCGGTACAGCGGGAGCAGGCGCCAGCCGTGCGTGGCGACGAGGTCGACGGCCTCGACGACGTACTCGAACAGGTCCTCGCTGATGAAGTAGTTGAAGTTCACCCGGACCCAGCCCGGCTTGATGCCCTCGCACCCGCGGGCGACCTCGCGCTCGAACTCGTGCGACGTGTCGAGGTCGATGCCCAGCAGCGCGTGGCCGTACGGTCCGGCACAGCTGCAGCCGCCGCGTGACTGGATGCCGAACAGGTCGTTGAGCACGGCCACCACGAAGTTGTGGTGCAGGTACTGGCCCTCGTGGCGCACGACGAACGACACGATCGACAGGCGTTCGGCGTCGTGGTTGCCGAGGATCTCGATGGCGGGGTTGCGCTCCCACGCGTCGATCGCCCGACGGATGAACCGCTCCTCGCGAGCGCGGATGGCGTCGACGCCGACCGTCTGCTTGAGCTTGAACACGAGCCCGGCGCGGATCGAGTCGACGATGGCGGGGGTGCCGCCCTCCTCGCGGTGCTCGGGGTCGTCGAGGTAGCGGTGCTCGGTGGGGTTCACGTAGGCGACCGTGCCCCCGCCGGGCACGACCGGCACCGAGTTGGTGAGCAGCTCGCGCCGCACGACGAGCACCCCCGGGGTGCCGGGCCCGCCGATCAGCTTGTGCGGCGAGACGAACACGGCGTCGATCCAGTGCCCCGTGCCGTCCTCGTCGCCCGCCGGGCGGTGACCCATGTCGATCTCGACGTAGGGCGCGGCGGCGGCGTAGTCCCAGAACGACAGCGCGCCGTGGGCGTGCAACAGCGCGGCGATGGCCGGCACGTCGGTGATGATGCCGGTGACGTTCGACGCCGCCGAGAAGCTGCCGATCTTCAGCGGCCGGTCGGCATGTGCCTCGAGCGCCTCGGCGAGGGCGTCGCAGTCGATGTGCCCGTCGGCGTCGGCGGGGATGGTCACGACGTCGGCGATGGACTCGCGCCACGGCAGCTCGTTCGAGTGGTGCTCGTAGGGGCCGATGAACACGACGGGTCGCTGGTCGGCAGGGATGTGCGCCGACAGCAGGTGCCGGGCGTCGAGGTCGGCGGGGATGCGCAGGTTCAAGATCCCGACCATCTTGTCGATGGCCCCGGTCGCCCCGGACCCGCAGAAGATGACGGCGTGCTCGTCGGACGCGCCCACGCAGTCGCGGATGATGCGCCGAGCGTCCTCGCGGAAGCGGGTGGTCTGCAGCCCCGTGCCCGAGGACTCCGTGTGCGTGTTGGCGTACAGGGGCAGCACGGCGTCGCGGATGAAGTCCTCGATGAACGACAGCGAACGGCCCGACGCGGTGTAGTCGGCGTACACGACGCGTCGCGGTCCGAACGGCCCGTCGACCGCCTCGGTCTCGCCGATCACCGACGCGCGGATGGCCTCGATCAGGGCGTCGGAGTCGTCGCAGCGCACGGCGCCGATGATACGGGCGACCCGGCCGGGTGCGGTGTGGTAGTCCTGCACCCGTGACGGGCGAGCTGCCGGTGCGCCGGGTGACCTTCGCGTACCCCGACGACATGGACCCGATGTGGGTGCCCCACAACCCCGAGTTCGCCGCGGCGTGCAACGCCGTGTCCCTCGGGATGCCCTATGCCGAGCCGCTGTTCATCAAGGCGGTGCGCTCGACGTTCGACCGGCTCGACGACGAGCAGCGGGCGCACGCCGAGACGTACGTCCGCCAGGAGGTCGGGCACTACAGCCAGCACAAGAAGCTGAACGCCATCGTGGCGGCGCGCTACCCGGCGACCCTGCGCCTGCAGCGCTGGATGGCCCGCTGCGCCGACTGGGTGTGGCGGCGCAGCCCGAAGTTCCGCGTGGCGTACGCCGCGGGCGGCGAGACGATCTCCTACGGCGTGGCTCGCTACGCCGAGCAGCACCTCGGCGACCTCTTCGACGACGCCGAGCCGGTGCCGGCGACGCTGTTCCTGTGGCACCTGGCCGAGGAGATCGAGCACAAGAGCTCGACCTATGACGTGTTCTGCGCTACCGACGGGTCGAAGCTGCGCTACGCCTGGGCGATGACGATGGGGTTCGTCAACATCGTTTCCTTCACCATCATCGGGACCCTGATGCAGCTGTGGGGCGAGCGGCGCCTGCACCTGCCCGTGTGCTGGTGGCGCCTGCTGCGCCTCGCCGTCGGTCTGGCGTTCGTGCTCATCCCGGTCATGGTCGTCTCGGCGCTGCCCGGGCATCACCCGCGCCAGTTCACCGATCCGCCGTACCTGCCGGCGTGGCTGCGCCAGTACGACCCGGCCACGGGCACCATCCCCATCTGGGGCTCGACCGACGTGCGCTCGGCGTTGGGCGGCGAGGCGCCGACGTACTCCGCCACCGACGCCGCCTGAGCGTCGACCCGCACCCGGCGCCGGCTCAGCTCGTCATGCCGCCGAGGCCCACCAGGCCCCGGGCCAGCTCGATCTCGCCCATGTGGCGCAGGCCGTGCTGGTACAGCCAGCACTCGGTGGCGTCGAGCACGGTGATGCCGTCGGGGCCGGCGACACGGGCCGAGTAGGTGCTGGCGACCTGCGGCGGGAACGGACGCGGCACGACGACGCGTGCGAACTCGGCCGGATCGAGGTCGGCCAACCACGCCTCGGTGCGGTCGAACACGGTGCGCTGGTACCGCTTGAACGCGTCGAAGTCGCCGATGCGCTGGTCGACCATCTCCTCCACGGTGCGGTGCTTGCCGTGGTCGTTGATCGTCATCTGCACCTGTGCCTGCCACTCGTCGTTCCACACCGGCGGCTCGGACGTGATCATCATGAAGCAGACGTCTTCCATGTTCGTGTAGTGGAACAAGGAGAAGGCGATGGGCAGCACGCCGGCGCGCTCGAAGTGGTTGACGTGCTCGGGGCCCATCGTGTCGACGGCCTGGTAGTAGAGCGAGTGCATGGCGGCCATGCGCCGCTGCAGCGAGTCGAGCGTGAGGTCGGTGCTGGGCATCGGGGATCGTCCTTTCGTGCGAGGCGGCCTCGGCCGACTCAGGCGCTCCAGCCGCCGCTGAAGGAGAAGAACTGGCCGGTCTGGAACCGGGAGCGGCCGTCGAGGAGCACGGCGGTGAACTCGGCGAGCTCGTCCATGGTGCCGAGGCGGCGCATCGGCACCTGCGCCTCGATCTTCGCCCGGCGTTCGGGGTCGGTGGCGCCCGACGCGTGCAAGAAGCCGGGGAAGTCCATGTAGTTGGTGCCGATGGCGTTGACGGTCACCCCGTCCGCCGCGTGCTCGAGGCCGACGGCGCGCACGAGCGCGTTGGCTCCGGCGCGGGTCGAGGAGTAGAGCGACACCTTCGGCTCGGGCTTGGCGCCGGTGGCGCTGGTGAAGACCACGATCTGGCCTCGCCCGGCCTCGACCATCGGCGGCAGCGCCGACTGCAACGCCCAGAAGACCATGTCGAGGTTGGCCCGTTTGACGAGCTCCCAGTCCTCGACCTTGGCGCCGACGAAACGGCCGACGACGATGAAGCCGGTCACGAAGCAGGCGGCGTCGAGTCGACCGAACCGATCGAGGGCGGTGTCGACGACGAGTTGGTTGCCCTCGGCCGTGGTGAGGTCGGCGCGCTCGACGACGGCGACCTCGGCCCCGGCGGCCGTCAGCTCGTCGACCAGGTCCTGGCGGGGCTGGTGCAGCACGAGGCGGTGGCCGCTGCCGTGCAGGACCCGGGCCAGCGCCGGACCGACGTAGTCGGCGCACTGGGTGATGAGGGCGACGGGGGCGTCCGAGGTCATCGGGCCACCGTAGAAAATGGCACTACCGATGTCAATAGGTTGGGTGGCTCCGGTGGTCTCCTCGTTCGTGTGGTGCCCAACCGCGCATGCGCGGACGGACACCACAAGAACGTGCAGGGGCCGGGTGGTCGAACGGCCGCAAGCACCGGCAGTGCCGTGTGGTAGTCAGGCCGCCATGAGCAGCACCGGGGAGCAGGGCGGCGGGGGCGGTGATCGGCGTGGCGACGGCGGTGACCGGTTCGCCGCGTTGCGGGCCCGGCTGCTCGTCGACGGCCTCGACGTCGCCGATCTCGACGCCGATCCGATGGCGGAGGTGGCGGCGTGGGTCGCCGTGGCGACCGACGCCGGAATCTGGGAGCCGACGGCCATGACGTTGGCCACCGTCGACGCCGACGGTGCGCCGGACGCCCGGATGGTGCTGCTGCGCGGCGTCGATGGCGACGGCCTGCGCTGGTACACCGATCGCTCGTCGGCCAAGGGCCGGCAGCTGGCGGTCGTGCCACGCGCGGCGGTGGTGCTCGCCTGGCCGGTGCTCGGCCGCCAGATCCGTGTGCGCGGCGCGGTGACGCCGACCGACGACGCCGACTCCGACGACTACTGGGCCGGTCGCCCGCACGGCAGCCGCATCGCCGCCTCGGCGTCGCACCAGAGCACGGAGCTTGCAGGGCGCGCGGGCCTCGACGACGCCATCGCCGCCGTCGAGGCCGCGTACCCGGAGGGCACCGTGGTTCCGCGGCCGGACCGTTGGGGCGGCTACCGGCTCACGCCCGAGCGGGTCGAGCTGTGGCAGCAGCGCGCCTTCCGGGCGCACGACCGGCTCCGCTACGAGCGCGACCCGTCGACGCCGACCGGATGGCGCATCGTCCGGCTGTCACCCTGAGCGCCTCGGCCGTTCTCGTGGTGTCCAGCCGCGCATGCGCGGCTGGACACCACAAGATCCCGTGGGTCA
>JAGQTE010000149.1 GCA_020439175.1 Acidimicrobiales bacterium
GAGAGGCGGTCGGCACCGGGGTCAGCCTGATGGTCGCCGCCGTGCCCGAGGGGCTGCCGGCGCTGGCGACGCTGGCCCAGGTGGCCGCCGCCCGTCGCCTCGCCGACCGCCACGCCCTGGTCCGCAACCCGCGCGCCATCGAGGCACTCGGCCGCGTGGAGCAGGTGTGCTTCGACAAGACCGGCACCTTGACCGAGGGCACGCTGGCGCTGGTCGCCGTGTCCGACGGCCGCACCGACGAGCCGCTGGACGCGCTCGCCCCGCGCCGGCGGGCCGTGCTGGCACTCGCCGCTCAGGCGACGCCGCCGGCCAACGGCAACGGCACGCACGCCCACGCCACCGACCGCGCCGTCGCCGAGGCCGCGGCGTCGCTCGGTCTGCGGCGACCCGCCCGCTGGCGGGTGAGCGCCGAGCTCCCGTTCGAGTCGCGCCGTGGCCTGCACGCGGTGCTGGGGGTGCAGGCGCGCGGCGCCACGGTCGTCGTCAAGGGTGCCCCGGAGGCGGTGCTCGCTCGGTGCACGGCGTGGCAGCAGGCCCGGTCGGTCGTGCCGTTCGGCCCCGAAGAGGCCCGCCAGGTCGAGGACCACGTCCACCGGCTCGCCCGGCGCGGCCTGCGTGTGCTGGCCGTCGCCGACGCCGACGTCGCCGAGGGCGCGCGCCTGCAGGACACCGGCGACCTCCCGGATCTGGTGCTGCGGGGCTTCGTGGCGCTCGCCGACCCGGTCCGCCCGTCGGCAGTCGATGCGGTGGCGACCCTCCAGGGCGCCGGGGTGCACCTGGCGATGATCACCGGCGACCACCCGTCGACCGCCGAAGCCGTCGCCGCCGAGCTCGGCATGCTCAACGGCGGTCGGGTCCTCACCGGCGCCGACCTCGAGGCGCTCGACGACGACGAGCTCGACGGGGTGATCGCCGACGCCGCCGTGTTCGCACGGGTCACACCCCGCCAGAAGGTGCGCATCGTCGAGGGCTACCAGCGCATCGGCAAGGCGGTGGCCATGACCGGCGACGGCGCCAACGACGCCGCCGCCATCCGACTCGCCGACGCCGGCATCGCGCTGGGCGGCGGCGGGACCGACGCCGCCCGAGCGGCCGCCGACGTGATCGTCGTCGACGACCGCATCGAGACCATCGTCGACGCCGTGATCGAAGGTCGGGCCATGTGGGAGTCGGTGCGCGGCGCCGTGGCGATCCTCGTCGGCGGCAACCTGGGCGAGCTCGGCTTCACGCTCGCCGGCACGGCGCTCGGCGCCTCGGCTCCGCTCAACCCCCGCCAGCTCCTGTTGGTGAACCTGCTGACCGACATGGCACCCGCCCTGGCCATCGCCCTGCGCGAGCCGGCGGACCGCTCACCCGAGGCGCTCCTGCACGCCGGCCCGGACGCCTCGCTCGGACTGGCGCTGACGCGCGACATCCTCGTGCGCGCCGGCGCCACGGCGTCGGGAGCGACCGGCGCCTGGGCGTTCGCCCGGCTGACCGGCACGCCGACGCGGGCGCGCACCGTCGGCTTGGTGGCGCTCGTCGGAACCCAGCTCGGGCAGACCGTGGTCGCCGGCGGCCCGAGCCCGATGGTGCTCGGCGCCACGGCCTTGAGCACGGCGGTGCTCGTCGCTGTGGTGCAGACCCCGGGCATCAGCCAGTTCTTCGGCTGCCGCCCGATGGGTCCGGTCGGGTGGGCGACGGCGGCGAGCGCCGCCACCGCCGCCACCGCCGGCTCGATCGTCGTCCCGTGGGCGGC
>JAGQTE010000150.1 GCA_020439175.1 Acidimicrobiales bacterium
CGTCCCGACGGGGCACCCTTCGTCGTGTCGCTCGCCGCCGTCGATGCCCCGGTTCCCGGCGCCGCCGGCATCGGTGCGAACGCCCCGTCCGGCACGACGACGCTGCTGGTGGGCCGACGCGCCGGTGGGCCCGTGCGACTCGCTGCCGATCCACCGACGCCCGACGGCGACGCGGCGATGGCGTCCGAGACGGCGGCACGCGGGGTCGACCACGTGCTCAGCCATGACCTGCGCGGGGCGGTGCGCCAGGCCACCGGCTTCGTGACCGTCGCCCGTCGGGCCGTCGCGGCCGGCGACGGTGGCTCGGGCGCGGACGAGGGACCGGCCGGGCACCTCGGCATCGCCCTGCGGTCGTTGGCCACCGCCGACGCCGCCGCCCTCGGGGTCGTGCGGTGGCTCAGGCTCGGTGATGCCGCCCTGACGGTGGCCCCGCTGCCGGCGTCGGAGCTGGTCGTCGAGGCGGCGAGCCGGTTGGGCGAGCGGGTCGGCGACCCGTCGGCGACGGCGCGCCTCGTCGTCGAGCACGCCGATCTCGCCGCTACGCCGGTGGTCGTCGATCGGTCGGTGGCGGCGGAGGGACTGGTCGAGTTGCTCGCCAACGCCGTGGTGTTCTGGCCAGGTGACGGCCCGGTCGTCATCGGGGTGCGCGCCGCCGAGCCCGGGTGGTGCGAGCTGACCGTGCGCGACGGCGGGCCGGGCGTCGCCGACCCGCAGGCGGCCATGACCCCGGGCCGGATGCTGCAGCCGCGCGGCGCCTTCCCCGGCGTCGGGATGGGGCTGGCGTTGTGCGCGGTGGTGGCGGCCCGCCACGGCGGGTGGTGCACGGTGACGTCCGAGGAGCGCCCGGACGGCGCCGAACCCGGCACCGTCGCGGTGTTGGGGCTCCCGGTAGGGTGACCGCCGTGTACGAGCCCGCCTCGATCCTGCTCGTCGAGGACAACCCCGACGATGTCGAGCTGACCCGCATCGCCATGCTCGACGCCGGCATGGATGCCGACCTGTCCGTCGTCTACGACGGCAGGGACGCGTTGCGCTACCTGCGGCGGGAAGACCCGTGGGTCCACGTCGAGCGGCCGGACCTCATCTTGTTGGATCTCAACCTGCCGAGCCTCGACGGGCGCGACCTGTTGAAGACGATCAAGAACGACGACGACCTGGCCGTCATCCCGGTGGTGATCCTCACGACCTCGATCGACCATCACGACGTGCGCGAGTCCTACCGCTGGCACGCCAACGGGTTCGTGACCAAGCCCGCCGACTTCGACCAGTACGTCGAGACCCTGCGCATCTTGCACCAGTACTGGTTCCGTGCGGCGGTCCTCCCGCCGAAGCACGACGACTGACCCGCCGCCCCAACCCGAAATTGGGTTGGCATCTCCGGAGTCTCGGCGTTTCGAGCCCGATGTCGAGCGATGGGGTGGCGCGTTCGGTGACTCAGTCGACGGTCCGCAGCAGCATCGATTGGATGCTGTGGGCCACGAGACGGCCGCCGGACCACAGGTCGCACTGGGTGAGGGTGTAGCCCTGGCCCAGCCAGCGGGCGCTGAAGTCCGCCAGGATCCACTCGTCGGTGACGGGCTCGAGCACGTGGAACGTCAGCTCCAGGCTGACGAGCAGCCGGAACGGTTCCTCGGGGCCGTAGTGGGTCCACACCGCGGGCCCGGGCAGGTCGGCCAACGGCAGCAGCGCCAGCGGGTCGATGGTCCCGTCGTCGAGCGCCGGCGTGACGGCGAAGCGCGACCAGCGGGCGTAGCGCATCGGTAGCCGCGGGGCCCAGTCGTCGGCCCACGGGTAGGTGCCGAAGGCGCGGCGCACCTCGAACTGGGCGAACAACGGGGGGCGTGCCAGGGGACCCTCGTCGTCACCCATCCCGTCGCCCGGACAGGCATCGGGCGCCGGCACGTCCGGTTGGGCGACGTCGAGGTGCGACTCGTCCGAGCGGATCCGCGTGAACAGCGAGCGTGTCGACAGGGCCACCTCGTCGGCGCCCTCGGCGGACGCATCCGCCGCCACGTGCGCCGTGGTGCGCCCGCGCCGCAGCTGGTCGGTGGCGATGGTCAGCCCGTTGGTCGATGGCCGCGCGAAGAACGAGCCGTGTGCGGTGCGCATCGGCAGGGACGGGTCGTCGAGTCGGGCGCGTGCGGCCCGCAGCGTGGTCGCCATCAACACGCCGCCGTGGATGCCCACCGGCACGTTCCAGGACGGCGGGATGCACGCCGACCAGCGGTCGGGTCCTGCCGGCGCCACCGCGGTCGCCTCGGCGAAGCTCACCTGCTCGGTCACGGGGCCTTGGCTACCAGACGTCGGCACCGAACCCCCACTCGGCCGGGTCGCTACGATCGGCCCCGGCGCGGGTGCCGGGAGGGTTGGATGGCGACAGCGGAGATCAGGTCCGAGGACTTCCGTGAGCGGTCGATGCCGATGGTGTGCGTCGTCGACGGCGGTCCGGCCGATGCGTGGTACCGGTTCTGCGCCGTACGTCGCGCCTGGTGGCCGCTGTGGCTGGTGCTGCTCGGCCCGGTCGGCCTGATCGTCGGGCTCGTCCTGGTGGCGGTCCTCGACCGCAAGGTCTGGGGAGCCTTGCCGTCGACCGAGGCCGCGCAAGCCCGCCTCCGTCGGGCTCGGCGCCGCAACGCGACGCTCTTCGCCGTCACCTGTGTGGCGGTGGTGGCTGCGGTCGTCGGGCTGTCGCAGGTCGACGCGGCCCTTGCAGTTGCGGTGGGAGTGGCCGGGATGGTCGCCTTCGGGGCAGCGGCGGCCGCCGCGGCCCGCCCCGCCGGCGCGCCGGATCTGCGTCTGCAACCCGACGGGACCATCGAGGTGCGACACGCGTCGGCAGCCTTCGCCGAGGCGTACCGCACGTATCGGGCTCGGCTCGCTGCCGATCGCCGCGCCGTGGCCACGGACACGCTGCGCGATCGGTCGATCTGATCGCGCGGCGGCGCTGCTGTCTCAGACGATGACGGTCTGCGTACGCCGGAGGGTGGCCTCGCACTCGTCGACGAACCGATCGACCAGGTCGGCGGCGGGGATGATCTCGTCGATGGCGCCCACGCCCTGGCCGACCGGGTAGCACTCGCGGGTCGGGTCGATGTTCGGGTTGTCGGGCCCGCTCGGCAGGTTGAGCACGCCGTCGCCGTAGGAGCGACCCATCTGCGCCGGGAACGGCTGCAGCTCGTCGGGGTGCTCATCGAAGTAGCGGGTGTACTCGTTGGCGACCACCCGCATCGGCTTGCCGCTGTAGGCACGCGAGATCGTCGTGCCCGCCTCGTCCGCGCCGAGCATCGCCTCGTGGTAGCCGATGGCGATGCGGGCCTCGGGCGTGGCGATGAACCGGGTGCCGATCCACACGCCGTCGGCACCGAGCGCCAGCGCCGCGGCCATGCCTCGGCCGTCGAAGATGCCGCCGGCGGCCACCACCGGGACGCGATCACCGACGGCGTCGACGATCTGGGGCACGAGCGGCATCGTGGCGACGAGCCCCGTGTGCCCGCCCGCCTCGGTGCCCTGCGCCACGACCACATCGCAGCCGGCCTCCACGGCGCGCACGGCGTGGTGCACCTTGCCGCACATGTTGACGACGAGCACGTCGTGGTCGTGGCAGAGCTGGACCACCTCGGTCGGTACGCCGAGGGCGGCGACGAAGATGCGTGCGCCGCCGTCGATGATCGCCTGCACCTCGGCGACGAGATCGATCGGCATGGCGGTGAGCAGGTCGACGCCGAAGGGCTTGTCGGTCATCGACGCCACCGTGGCGATCTCGTCGCGCATCACCTGCGGGCTCATGCTGCCGGCGCCGAGCGTCCCGATGCCGCCGGCCTCGGAGACGGCGGCGACGAGCTGGTGGTACGACACTCCGCCCATCCCGGCGAGCATCACGGGATGCTCGATGCCGAGCAGGTCGGTCAGGCGCGTGCGCATCATTGGAGGTCCCCCTTGTCCGGCTCGCCGCAGGGTCGGCGGCCGGTGACAGTGCAGCACACTGATCGGTGGGTCAACAACCGGTGGCCCTCGTCCGGCCCCGAGGGACGTCGGGTCGTGCTCCGTCCGCCAATGCGGTTGCCCGTGTCAAAGGGATCATCGAACGGCGCTGGTTGGGTAAGCAGCGCCGAACACAGGTGTGAACGATCCTGCACACGCTCGCGGTGCGCGACTAGCGTTCGCTCCGCGTTTGGTTTCGAGGGAGTAGGGAGAGCTCGATGGCTTCGAGTCGATCAATGCTCGGCAAGGCGACTGCGGTCGCCGCCGTGTGGGTGGCAGCGGTCTTCGGACTCGCCGCGTTCGGTGGCGCCGCCAGTGCCGGCACCGGGCAGGGCAACTGCGGGTCGTACCTGTACGACACCGACCTGTACCTGGTGCTGCTGGGCGGACCGGCCATCACGGTCGACCCGGCGTCGGTGGCCCCGGGTGCCTCGATCACGATCTCGCTGTCGGGCTGGGAGCCGGGGAGCACCGTGGAGGTCGCCGTCGTCGACAGCGCCGGCGTGACGCATCCCGTCGGACCGGTGACGATCGACGGCGAGTCGCTCGGCTCGATCGTGTGGTCGGTGCCGGCGAACGTGGCGACGGGCCCGGCGACGGTCCAGGCCACCGGCATCGGGTGCCTCGAGGTGCAGACCACCGTCGAGGCGGCCATCGACGTGCTCGGCGACAACGTCCCCACGACCCCGGTGCCGACGACGCCGTCGACCACCGGTCAGCTGCCGGTGACGGGCTCGAGCACGACCGGCCCGCTGGTCGGTGTCGGTGCGGCGCTGCTGGTCGTCGGTGCCGCAGCGGTCTACGGGGCTCGCCGCAACCGGGGCTGATCCGCTCCCCACGATCGAACCACGATGCCGGCGTCCTCGGGCGCCGGCATCGTCGCGTCTGCGGTGCGTCGCCCGGTCAGGGTTGGCTCTGGTCCACCCAGATCTCGGTCCACCACGGCTTGGCGTCCTGGCGGGCGAAGCCGAGCCGCTGCGCCGCCGGCAGCCCGCCGACCTTCTCGTCGGCTGCCAGCCCCCAGTCGACGTGGTACAGCCAGATGTAGGGCAGCTCCGCGTTGATGGCCTGCACCAGCTTCTGGTACTCCGCCTCGCGGGTGGCTTCGTCGGGCGTCTTGCGCGCGGTCTCGAGCGCGCTGTCGACGCCGTCGCTGCGCAGCTTGCCGAAGTTGATGCCGCCACCGTCGGCGGCGTAGCTCGAGTGCCAGAAGATGTAGTTGCTGTCGGGGTTGACGTAGGCGAAGTTGCGGAACATCGCCACCTGGAAGTCCCCGGCGAAGACCTTGGCCAGGAACGCCGTCTGGTCGAACACCTCGATCTCGGCGTCGATGCCGACGGCGGACCACTGCTGCTGGAGCGTCTCAGCCTCGCTGCTCTGCGCGCCGATGCCGGTCGAGATGGTGAACTGCAGCGGCTGGCCCGTCTCGGACTCGTAGGCGGCGACGGCTTCGGACGCCTTGGCCGGGTCGTAGTCCGGGTACCCGCTCTCGGCGACCCAGTAGCGCTCCGTCTCCGTGTAGGGCTGGTTGGCGTCGACCTGGATGCCGGCGCCGTTGATCTCGTTGACCGCGGCGCGGTCCGTGCCGTAGGCCAACGCGGCGCGGGCGTTCGGGTTGTCGAACGGCGGCGCCGAGAGGTTCAGCATGGCGAACGTCTCCTCGGCGGCGGCGTCCTCGACCTGCTCGATGCCGTCGCTGGAGCGGAAGTCGACGACGGACGCGGCGTCGTTGGTCAGGATCATGTCGACGTCGCCGGTGCGCAGCGCGTTGGATCGGCTGTCGGGGTCGACGATGGCGACGAACTCGATGCCGTCGAGGTGCGGTCGCTCACCCCAGTAGTCCTCGTTGCGGGTGACGACGATCGGCTGGCCGGGCTGGTAGAGGTCGTCGAGGCGGAACGGACCGGTGCCCACTGCGGTGCGGGCCGCATCGGGGCCCTCGAGCGACGACGGGGCGACCATGTAGCCACCTTGCGCGGCCAGGGTGTAGTCGTAGCCGTACCAGGGCGAGGTCATGCGCACCTCGAGCGTGGTCGGTGAGGTGACCACGACCTCGGACACCTGCTTGAGCGCGGTGCCGGCGATCGGGACCGCCTTGCGCGCCTCGATGTTCGCCTTGACGGCCTCGGCGTCGAGGGGCGTCCCGTCGTGGAACCGGACGTCGTCGCGCAGCGTGATGGTC
Source organism: Acidimicrobiales bacterium (assembly GCA_020439175.1). Lineage (GTDB taxonomy): Bacteria > Actinomycetota > Acidimicrobiia > Acidimicrobiales > Acidimicrobilacustridaceae > JAGQTE01. The sequence continues at coordinate 6,164 of JAGQTE010000150.1, forward strand.
CAGACCGTGGCGTCGTCGTTGGGGGTGACCGAGGTGGCCAGGCGCGGGACCAGGTTGCGGTCCTCGTCGAAGGTCAGCAGCGTGTCGAAGATGGCGGAGCCGACGGTGTTGCCCTCGAGGCTCCAGCGCGCCGGCACCGGGTTGATCCCGTCGAGCTCGGCGCCGACGGCGACGGTGATCGTCCCACCGTCGGTCGGAGCGCCCTCATCGGTCGGTGCGGCCTGGTTGACGGCGTTGGTGCCGGGTGCGGCGCCGCCACCGCCGTCGTCGGGGCTGCACGCAGCGGCACCGATCAGGGCGCCGGCGAGGCCGATGGGTGCGAGGACGAAGCGACGGGCGCGCGCGTGCATGGAGAACCTCCGTGTCAGGCCTCAAACCCCCCGGGCCATGTTGGCGAACTTGGTGTAGTGGTCCAAGAACGCCAGGCGCACCATACCGGTGGGCCCGTTGCGATGCTTCGCGAGGAGGATCTCCGCCGTGCCGCGGTCGGGAGACTCGGGGTTGTAGACCTCGTCGCGGTAGATGAACATGACGACGTCGGCGTCCTGCTCGATCGAGTTGTGCACGACGATGCCGTCGGCGACGAAATTGTGCGTACCGGGCACGGTGGCGTCGTAGACGTCCTGTTCGCCCAGCTCGGTGATGGAGACGATCGTGTCCCACACCACGTCGCTGGTGGCGAGGTCACCGAGCCACCGGTCGCCGATGGCCGACGCCAGCGCCGCGCCCTGGTCGCGCCGCAGCTCGTTGGCGTAGAAGGACTCGACGAAGTCGTCCACGCCGAGGCGTTGCTCGAGCTGGCGCAGGCTCAGCCCGTAGTTGGGCAGCACCTTGCGGACGTAGGTCCACACCTCGCGCGGCACGGTGTCGGCTGCCTCGGGGACGTCGGTCCCCATCGCCGCAGGCCAGCGTCCGGCCCGCGGGACGGCGAGGCGGTCGCCGACGTCGAGCTTGTCCAGCGGGAACCACCCTTCGAGCGTCAGGAAGGGGTGGTTGGCCGAGGCCTTGACCGCACGGCCCGATGCGGTGCGCAGCTCGTACACCATCTTGCGCCCGCTCGGGAACACGTGGGTCATGTGGCCGCGCACGAGGCGGTAGCGCTCGTCGAGCGTCCAGATCGGGATGTCGCGCTCGCCGGAGGCCAACAGGCTCCCCAGCGTGACGCTGTGGCCCGTGTCGGCCCGCACGATCTCGGTGTCGGCGGTGAGGCAGCCCGACTCGCGCAGGTCGGCGAGCATCGGCCGCTTGTCGGCGCGCATCTCGAGCGAGCGCGACAGCTGCGACAGCGCCAGCACCGGGCACTCGAGCTCGCGGGCGAGGATCTTCATGCCGCGCGAGATCTCCGACACCTCGACCTGGCGGTTCTCGGCCGAGCTGCGCCCGGTCATCAGCTGGAGGTAGTCGACGACGACGAGCCCGAGGTCGCCGACGCGGCTCTTGAGGCGGCGTGCCTTGGAGCGGATCTCCATGATGGTGAGGTTGGGGTTGTCGTCGATCCAGATCGGTGCCTCGGCCAGCCGACCGGTGGCGTGGGCGATCTTCTGCCAGTCGGCCTCGGCGAGGTTGCCGTTGCGCAGCTTCTTCGAGTCGACCCGCGCCTCGGAGCACAGCATGCGCTGGGTGAGCTCGAGCTGGCTCATCTCCAGCGAGAAGACGAGCACGGGCCGGTTGCCGTCGAGCGCCGCCTGGCTGGCGATGTTGAGCGCCAGCGCCGTCTTGCCGCAGGCCGGGCGGGCGCCGAGCACGTACAGGGCGTTGGGCTGCAGCCCCGACGTGAGCTCGTCGAGGTCGTGGAACCCCGTCGGCAAGCCGGTGATGGCGGCACCCCGCTCGTAGAGGTGCTCGAGGCGGTCGAGGTTGGCGTCGAGCAGGTCGTGGATCGGCGCCATCGTGTCGGTGACCCGACGCTGCGCCACCTCGAAGACCAACGACTCCGCACGGTCGACCGTCTTGGTGACGTCCTCGGGCATGTCGTAGCCCATCTCGGCGATCTCGTTGGCGGCCCCGATGAGCCGGCGCAGGAGGGCGTGCTCCTCGATGATCTTGGCGTAGTGCCCGGCGTTGGAGGTGGCCGGCGTGCGCGTCTGCAGGCTGACGAGCGTGGCCGCGCCCCCGATGGCGTCGAGCAGCCCGGCGCGCGTGAGCTCTTCGGCGACGGTGACCGGATCGGCCGGCTCACCGGCGCCGTGCAACGACGTGACGGCGTCGTAGATGTGGCCGTGCGCCGGCTTGTAGAAGTCGTCGGGCGACAGCACCTCGGACGCCACGGCGATGGCGTCCTTGGACAGGAGCATGGCGCCGAGGAGCGACTCCTCGGCCTGCAGGTTGTGGGGCGGGACTCGACCGGGAGCGGAGCGGGCCGGGCGGTCGTCGTCGTGGCGGGTGTCGACGGGGAAGGCCATGGAGACTCAACTCTCTCCCGCGCGCCCTGTGGGACGTAAGAAGGGATATGTGCCCGATTCCGGTGGGAAAAGGTGTGGACGGGCAGTGGACGGACCTGTGGACGGCCTGTGGTCGTCCATCGCCCGCGCCGGTCGCACCCGCATGCGTCGAGTGTGCCCAAGGGGTGTGACAGGAGCGCGGATCCTCGGAGGCCGATCCGCGGCCGAGCGCGTTCGGGGGCGGGCCACCCGGCCCGCCCCCGACGACGCTGTCGACCTGGTGCGCAGGCCTAGGCCGGGACCACGTCCAGCTTGAACTGGAACTGCACGTCGGCGTGCAGCTTCACCGACACCATGTGCTCGCCGGTGGTCTTGATGGCCTCGGGCACCTCGATCGTCTTGCGGTCGAG
>JAGQTE010000151.1 GCA_020439175.1 Acidimicrobiales bacterium
CGCCGCATCCTGGGCGAGGGCGTCCCGCAGCACCGCATCGAGCAGCTGGTCGTCGAGACCTTCGCCTCCTATGCGCGCTACTGGGTCGACTCGTTCCGATTGCCGCAGATGCCGGTGCAGGCCATCGACGAGGGCATGAACTTCGTCGGCGTCGACCACATCTGGCGCGCCGTCGACGCCGGCGTGGGGCCGATCCTGGTGCTGCCGCACCTCGGGGGGTGGGAGTGGGCCGGGTTCTGGCTCAGCCTCGTCGGCGGCTTCGACGTCACGGCCGTGGTCGAGCCGCTCGAACCTCCCGACCTGTTCGACTTCTTCACCGCCTTCCGTGAAGAGCTGGGCATGCACATCGTGGCGCTCGGACCGGACGCCGGCGCCGCCGTGCTGCGGGCGATCAACGAGGCCCACGTGCTGTGCCTGCTCGCCGATCGCGACATCGAGGGCACCGGCATCGAGGTCGACTTCTTCGGTGAGCGCACCACGCTGCCCGCCGGTCCGGCGACGCTGGCGCTGCGCACCGGCGCGCCGCTCCTCCCGACGGCGTGCTACTTCAAGCCCACCGGCGGCATCCAGTGCCTGGTGGAACCGCCCGTGCCGGTCCGGCGCGAGGCCAAACGACTGCGCGAGGACGTGACCCGCATCACCCAGGACCTGGCCCGGGCGCTCGAAGGCCTGATCCGGCGGGCGCCGGAGCAGTGGCACATGCAACAGCCCAACTGGCCGAGCGACTACGACGCGCTCGAGGCGATCGGCAAGCCGCACCCGCGGCCGGGCCAGCCCTGACGATCCACGCTCACATGGTGGCGCGGTCGCTGCGATCACTACGGTGCGCCGGGTGCGGATCGGCATCGTCAGCCCCTACAGCCTGACCCTTCCGGGCGGCGTCCAGGGCCAGGTCCTGTCGCTGGCGCGGACGCTGCGGTCCCTCGGCCACGACGTGCGCGTGCTCGGCCCGTGCGACGGGCCACCGCCCGACCCGGGGGTCACCCCGCTGGGCAAGAGCCTGCCCCTGGCGTCGAACGGCTCGATCGCGCCGATCGCCCCGGACGTGTCCGCCACGCTGCGAACGCTGCGCGCGCTGCGCGACGAGGAGTTCGACGTCGTGCACCTGCACGAGCCGTTCGTGCCGGGCCCGACGCAGACGGCGCTGCTGCTGCGACCGGCGCCGATCGTCGGGACGTTCCACGCCGCAGGCGACCTGCCCGCCTACCAGATCGTGCGCCCGTTGGTGTTGGCGGCGGCGAAGCGCATCGACGTGCGCGTCGCCGTCAGCGACGACGCCGCCGAGTCGGCTCGACGCAACATCGGCGGCGACTACGAGCTGTTGTTCAACGCCGTCGACCTCGCCGAGTTCGCCGGTGCCCGCCCGACGCCGAGCGACGGTCCGACGATCTTCTTCCTCGGCCGCCACGAGGAGCGCAAGGGGCTCGGCGTCCTGCTCGATGCCGTGCGCCGCCTCGGGCCCGACGTGCGGGTCTGGATCGGCAGCGACGGACCGCAGACGGACGAGCTCAAGGCCGCCACGAGCGGCGATCCCCGCATCGAGTGGCTCGGCCGCATCGACGACGGGGTCAAGGCGGCGCGGCTGGCCGGTGCCACCGTGTTCTGCGCCCCGTCGCTGAGCGGCGAGAGCTTCGGCGTGGTCCTGCTCGAGGCGATGGCCGCCGGCACGCCCGTCGTCGCCAGCGACCTGCCCGGCTACGCCAAGGTGGCCCGTCACGGGCAGGACGCCGTCCTGGTGCCTCCGGGCGATGCGCCGGCGCTGGCCGAGGCGCTGGCTGCGGTGCTGTCGTCGGCGACCGAGCAGCAGCGTCTGATCGCCGCCGGTCACGAGCGGGCGGCGGGGTTCTCCATGGAGCAGCTCGCCCAGCGCTACCTGGAGCTGTACGCCCTGGCGATCGAGCGCGCCCGCCACGGCGTCGAGGTCGCCTGAGCGCCCGAGGCACCGAGGTTCGGTCCCGTCGTGGGCGCAGCCGTAGACTCGGCGGCTCGATGACCCTCGCCGGCACACTTCCGATCGATCCCGCCGTGGCGCAGGCCAACGAGCGCGCCGTGCGTCGGGCGCAGGCCGCCGTCGGCGGCGTCGGCGTGGTCCCGGCGGTGGTGCTGGCGCTGGTCGGGCTGTGGTGGCTCGGCCTGCTGGTGGTGGTGGCCGGCATCGTCCTCGCCGTCCTGGCGCCGGGATGGGGCGAGCAGCGCGCCGTGGCGGCGCTCAGGGCCCGTCCCGCCGACCCGGCGTAGGCGCCCCGGCTGCACAACGTGGCCGATGCCCTGGCGGTGGCACACGGCCTGCCCCGCCCGACGCTGCTGCTCGTCGAGGACGCCGCCGCCAACGCCGTGACCGTCGGCAACGGTCCGGCGACGGCGTCGTTGGTGGTCACGACCGGGCTGCTCGAGGCCCTCACGCCGATCGAGCTCGAGGGCGTGCTGGCCCACGAGCTGCTGCGCATCGAGCGGCGCGACTCCGTGCCGGCGACGACGGCGGCCTGGTTCCCGCCGGCGGCGGGCTGGCGTCAACCCGACGACGAGCTGGCCACCGACCGGTCTGCGGTGGCCATGACCCGCTACCCACCCGGCCTGGCGGGCGCGTTCGACAAGATCGCCGCCGTCGGTTCCACCGTCCAGCGGCCGGGCGGACCGCTGGCCGGCTGCTGGCTGGTCGCACAGGGCCCGGCGGCGGACAGCGCCGTGGCGCTCGCCGACCGCGCCGCCGCCTTGCGCGAGCTCTGAGACCCACCGGCCGCCCGGCGCCGAACGTCGGGGGTCCACCACGGCGCGCGGGCGGTTGCCTACCCTGCCGATCCGGGCGGAGAGCAAGACCCTTGGCGGGGTCGGGTTCGAAAGGTGCATCCCTTGTCACGACGTGGCCCCATTGCAGTGCTGGCCGGCCTCGCCCTCGTGGGCGCGGCGGCGTGCTCGTCCGGCGGTGATCAGCCCGTCGCCGCCGGCGTCACGACCACCGAGGCGCCGACGACGTCGGCCGGCGAGTCGACGACCACCACGGCGGCGCCCACGCCGACGTGGCCGCTGACCGGCATCGAGACCGCCGACGCCGCGGCCGGGCGGCCCGCGGTCGCCGTCAAGCTCGACAACCACCCGGACGCGCGGCCGCACACCGGCATCAACGACGCCGACCTCGTCTACGAGCTCAAGGTCGAGGGCATCACGCGCCTGGCCGCCATCTTCCACTCCACCGACGCCAACCCGGTCGGGCCGATCCGTTCCGCCCGGTCCAGCGACATCAACCTGCTGGCCAACCTGGCGCGCCCGTTGCTGCTGTGGTCGGGCGGGAACCCGGGGGTGACCGACATGGTGACCCGTGCCGCCTCGGTCAACGGGCTCGTCGACGTGTCGCACAGCGTGGGCAACGCCCACTACTTCCGTGGCTCGGACCGTGCGGCCCCGCACAACCTCTACGCCAACATGTCCGACATCCGCGCCGAGTTCACCCCCGGCGACGCCACGCCGCCCGTGGCGCTGTTCACCTACCGCAAGGCAGGGGAGGCGTCGTCGGGCGATGCCACGCCGGGCGTCACCATCGACTTCGGGAACAACGTGCTGGTCGACTACGTGTGGGATCCGGCGCGCAGCTGCTTCGCCCGCTACCAGGTGGACTACAACCACCCGCGGGGGAGCTCGGCCTTCGTGGACAGCACCGGCACCCAGGCCTGCCCGGCGAACGTCGTCGTCATGAACATCGAGTACGGCATCTCGTCGGCGGACGCCAATTCCCCGGAGGCGGTGACGGTCGGCCAGGGAGACGGCCTCGTGTTGAGCGACGGGAAGGCGGTCCCGATCCGCTGGAAGCGCGACCTGCCGATCAGCGTCCCGACGATCACCGATGCCGCCGGCAACCCCGTCGGCCTCACCCCGGGCAAAACCTGGGTGGCGCTGCCCGAGGCGGCGGATGCCCCGATCCACCCGATGGACGCCGGCACGGCGCAGTCGCTCCTGGCCGGGGGTTGAGCGCGGCGCGCCGACCGTCGGGTCGGCGCGCCAGGCCGGCGTTTCCGGTTGCGGGTGTGGCGAGGTGCCCCCTCTAGGATGGGCGACATGTCTGCGACGCCTGACCCCTCCGTCGCCGGTCCCGAGACCGGAACGATGCTCGTCAAGCGCGGTCTGGCGGAGATGCTCGCCGGCGGCGTGATCATGGACGTGGTCGACCCCGACCAGGCCCGCATCGCCGAGGACGCCGGCGCCGTCGCCGTCATGGCGCTCGAGCGGGTGCCCGCCGACATCCGGCGCGACGGCGGCGTGGCCCGCATGAGCGACCCGGAGATGATCGAGGGCATCAAGGCCGCCGTCACCATCCCGGTCATGGCCAAGGCCCGCATCGGCCACTTCGTCGAGGCCCAGATCCTCGAGGCCCTCGGGGTCGACTACGTCGACGAGTCCGAGGTGCTGACCCCGGCCGACGAGGCGCACCACATCGACAAGTGGGCCTTCACCGTGCCGTTCGTGTGCGGTGCCACGAACCTGGGCGAGGCGCTGCGACGCATCTCCGAGGGCGCCGCCATGATCCGCTCCAAGGGCGAGGCCGGCACCGGCAACATCGTCGAGGCGGTCCGGCACCTGCGGTCCATCCTCGGCGACATCCGCAAGCTGACCCAGGCCGACAGCGCCGAGGTGTTCGAGTGGGCCAAGCGGCTCCAGGCGCCGCTGCCGCTCGTGCAGGAGGTCGCCGCCACCGGCAAGCTGCCCGTCCCGATGTTCTGTGCCGGAGGCATCGCCACCCCCGCAGACGCCGGCCTGGTCATGCAGCTGGGGGCCGAGGCCGTCTTCGTCGGCTCGGGCATCTTCAAGAGCGACGACCCGGCGGCGCGAGCCAAGGCGATCGTCGAGGCGACCACGCACTTCGGCGACCCGACGATCCTGGCCAAGGTCAGCCGGGGTCTGGGCGACGCCATGCCGGGGCTCGAGATCGGCGGGCTCGACACCAAGCTGGCCGATCGGGGTTGGTGACGCCGCCCCGTCAGCCGCAGGGCCTGACATGAGGGCCGGACGATGAGGGCCGGACGATGAAGGTCGGCGTGCTGGCGCTGCAAGGTGCCGTCGACGCCCACCTGCGGGCGCTCGGTCGATGCGGTGCGGACGCGGTGGCGGTCAAGACCGCCGAGGCGCTCGACGGGGTCGACGCACTGGTGCTGCCCGGCGGCGAGTCCACGACGATGTCGATGTTGCTCGACCGCTTCGAGCTCCGAGCACCCCTGGCCGAGCGGCTGGCCGACGGCATGGCGGCGTTCGGGACGTGCGCCGGCATGATCCTGCTCGCTGCCGAGGTGCTCGACGGCCGCGCCGACCAGCGGTCGTTCGGCGTCCTCGACGTGGCGGTCCGGCGCAACGCCTTCGGGCGTCAGGTCGACTCGTTCGAGGCGGACCTTGCCGTCGCCGGGCTCGACGGGCCGTTCCACGGCGTGTTCATCCGTGCACCCGTCGTCGAGCGCGTCGGGCGCGACGTCGAGGTCCTGGCCTCCGTGGGCGCGGCGCCGGTGCTGTGCCGGCAGGGCCGGGTGCTGGCGAGCGCCTTCCACCCCGAGCTCTCCGGTGACGACCGCCTGCACGAGCTGTTCTGTCGGTTGGCCGAACGCTGAGGCGGCCTGGCAGCCTGTCGGGAGCCTGACCACCCCCTAGGCTGGCGCTCCCGCGGTCGGGCCGGGACCGCTCGCTGCACGACGACCTCCGGAGACGCACCCCCATGTCGGGACACTCGAAGTGGGCCACGATCAAGCACAAGAAGGGCGCCGCCGACAAAGCGCGGGGCAAGCTCTTCGCCAAGCTCATCCGCCAGGTCGAGGTGGCGGCGCGCCAGGGCGGCGGTGACCCCGACTCGAACCCGACGCTGCGCACCATGTACCAGAAGGCGCGGGACAACTCGGTGCCGCTCGACACGATCGAGCGGGCGGTCAAGCGGGGGACCGGGGAGCTCGAAGGGGTCAACTACGAGTCGGTCACCTACGAGGGCTATGCGCCGCACGGCGTGGCGCTGCTGATCGAGGTGCTGACCGACAACCGCAACCGCACCGGCTCGGAGATCCGCAACATCTTCAAGAAGGGCGGCGGGTCGATCGCCGAGCCCGGCGCCGTGGCGTGGCAGTTCGAGCGCAAGGGCATCGTGATCCTGCCCGGCGACGCCGCCGAGGACGACATCATGCTGGCCGCGCTCGATGCGGGCATCGAGGATCTCGTCGGCGACGGCGAGACCTGGCAGCTGACGTGCGCACCGACCGATCTGCCCGCCGTGCGCGACGCGCTCGAGGAGGCCGGGGTGGCCTTCGCCTCGGCGGACGTCACGATGGTGGCGTCGCAGACGGTGCCGCTCGACACCCCGGACGCCGCCAAGGCCGTGCTGCGGCTCGTCGAGGCCCTCGAGGAGCACGACGACGTGCAGGACGTGTACGCCAACCTCGACGTGTCCGACGACGTGATGGCCGCCCTCGACGCATGAGGGCGGCGCGATGACCAGCGTCGGCATCGGGGATCGGGCCCCCGACTTCTCCCTGCCGGGCACCGACGGCACGGACGAGGGGCGCCGCACCTACGCCCTGCACGAGTTCGGTGGCCGCGCCGTGGTGCTGGCCTTCTACCCGGCCGACAGCTCGCCAGTGTGCACGGCACAGCTCGGGGCCTACAGCGATGAGCTGGACCGCTTCGCCGCCCTCGACGCACAGGTGTTGGCCATCAGCCCGCAGTCGGTCGGCGAGCACGAGCACTTCTCCGAGGCCAACGGCGGGTTCGGCTTCCCGCTGCTCGCCGACGAGGCCAAGGTGGTCGGCGACGTCTACGGCGTCCTCGGACCGCTCGGCTTCTACAAGCGGTCCGTGTTCGTCATCGATCGCGGCGGTGTCGTGCGCTACGCCCACCGGGCGACGGCCGGGCTGACGTTCCGTCCCGTCGACGAGCTCGTCGAGGTCCTCGAGCGCGTCGACCCGTAGGCCGACCCGGCCCCGCCGGTCACTGCTCGTTGGCGACGCCGAGGAGCGATGCCCGCTTGATCGACCGCACGCCGGTGGCGAGGCTGATGATGGCGATCGTCCACGCCACGGCACCGAGGATCAACGACAGCGTGGCGGTGCCGGACCCGATCAGAGCCCCGGTCGACTGGCCGTAGGCGATGATGATCAACGGCAACGTGACGAGGCCCGTCGCCTGCTGCGCCGCGGCCGTGGAGCGCACGCGCGCCGACAGGCGGAGCACGAGCGACAGGGCCAGGGCCAGGAACGGGGGGAGGACCCAGGCGATGAGCAGCCACCACGACGAGGTGGGGAAGAACCAGTAGCCGAGGTCACCGCCGACCACGATGTTCACGAGCAGCGAGTACGCCCCGAACCCGACGACCGTGGTGATGTAGCCGGGGATCAGGCTGGCGATGAGCTTGCCGAGGTAGATCTCGCGGGTGTCGGCGGGGGAGTGGGCCAGGAACTCACCGGTGCCGCGCTCGCGTTCGCCGACGATCGTCGAGGCGCCGACGGCGGACGAGATCGTCAGGGGCACGACGACGGCGATCGGGGCGAACAGGTACACCGCCAACGTGTAGTTGACCTGCGTGGCCGGGTCGACCTCGGCGCCGCTGCTGGTGACCGTGGGCACGGCTTGCTGGGCGCTCTGCGGGAGCAGGTCCAGCGCCTGGGACACCTGCTGCACAGCGCCGACGTTGCCGACGTTGGCGATCACCAGGAGCAGGAACGCCGGCACGATGAGGAAGAAGAAGCCGCCCAGCAGCGCCATCGGCACCCAGAAGTCCTTGGACTCGAACAGCTGGCGCAGATCGGTCCGGGCGACCGTCCACATGCGTTGGGTTCGGAAGGCCACGTCGTCTCCTCGTGCCGTGCGGTCGCGGTTACAGAGGGCTGTCCACGCCCGACGCCCGCCGTTCGGCGCGCACGGCGAAGTACAGCTCTTCGAGCGTCGGATGATGCGGCTCCACCCGGGTCAGGCGCACCCCGGCCGCGGCGAGGTGGCCGACGAGGTCGGGCACCCGTGCCAGGTCGTCGAGCTGGACCTCGGCCAGGCCGTTGCGGGCGTAGCCGACCACGCCCTCCCAGCCGGCGACCTGATCGAGCTGGGCCGGGTCCTCGGCGTCGAGGCGCACGAGATCGTGCGGCCAGTACCGGCGGATCAGCTCCTGCTGGGTCCCGGCCATGAGGTCGGTGCCGCTCTCGAGCACGATGATCTGGTCGGCGAGGCCCTCGGCCTCGATCAGCAGGTGGGTGCACATGACCACGGTGCGGCCGTCGTCGGTCATCTCCCGGATGAGCTGGAGCACGGCGTGCGAGGACTCGGGATCGAGCCCGCTCGTCGGCTCGTCGAACAGCAGCAGCTCCGGATCGTGCAGGACGGATCGGGCCAGGGCGAGGCGGGTCTTCATGCCGGTCGAGTAGCCGCCGACCTGTTGGTCGAGCGCCTCGACGATGCCGAACCGGCCGGCGGCGGCGCGGATCTGGCTCACCGCGTTGCGGCCCAGGCCGTACAGCTCGGCCGAGTACTGCAGGTTGTCCCATCCCGACAGGCGGTCGTACAGCGCCGGCTTCGCCGACACGATGCCGCAGCGGCGGCGGACCTCCTCGCCCTGGGTGTGGGGGTCCATGCCGAAGGTCCGGATGTGCCCTCGGTCCGGCGCCAGGGCGCCGGTGATGACCCGGATCGCTGTCGTCTTGCCGGCCCCGTTCGGTCCGAGCAGCACCGAGATCCGCCCCTTGGGCACCAGGATGTTCAGCTCCGACAGCGCGGGCACGGAGCCGAAGCGCTTGAACACGTGCCGCAGCTCCACGACCAGCTCGTCCGTCGGCTCGGTGGGGGCGACCAGACGAGGCGACGCCGTGGCGTCCGGTGCGATGGTGGCGTCGGCGCGTACGTTGCCGCTGACCGGCGGGAAGTACGCGCCCTCGGCAGGCTCGTCAGGGTGCACGCAACGTCTCATCGGCACCTCGGCGTCGTCCTGAAGGGGTCGGCGCCGGGCGGCGGGGCGCCTTCGTGCGGTCCACCGGTCGCCGGATGCGCCCCGCTAGGGTCCCGTACGTATGTTCGTGATGGGCATCGATCCGGGGCTGTCCCGGTGCGGCTACTGCGTGCTCGAGGTGCGCCGGGGTGCAGCGGCGCGGGCGGTGGCGCTCGGCGTGCTGCGCACCGCCGTCGGGGACCCGGTGCCGCAGCGGCTGCTCGAGCTGCAGCGCGAGGTGCGGGCGCTGCTGGGCGAGTTCACGCCGCAGGCGTTGGCCGTCGAGCGGGTGCTGTTCCAGGCGAACGTGCGCACGGCGATGTCGGTCGGCCAGGCGAGCGGCATCGCCATGGCCGAGGCCGCCGCCGCCGGGTGCGACGTCGTCGAGTACTCGCCCAACCAGGTGAAAGAGGCGGTGGCCGGGCATGGCGCCGCCGGCAAGGAGGAGGTCCAGCGGATGGTCCAGACGTTGCTCGGTCTGACGGCGCCGCCGCGCCCGGCGGACGCCGCCGACGCCGCCGCCATCGCCCTGTGCCACGTGGCGATGGCGCCCATGGCCATGTCCGTGCAGCGGAGCCTGCGGTGATCGGCTCGCTGCGGGGGACGCTCCTCGAGCGGTGGGGCACCGGCGAGGTCCTCGTCGAGGTGGCCGGCGTCGGGTACGCGCTGACCGTGGCGCCGAGCACCGCCGTGTCCATCGGCGAACCGGGCGACGAGGTCTTCGTCTACGTCCACCACCACATCCGCGAGGACACGCAGGTGCTGTTCGGGTTCGCGTCGTCCGAGGAGCGCACGGCGTTCGGCGCCCTGCTCGGCGCGCACGGTGTCGGGCCGAGCCTGGCGCTGGCCATCTTGTCGGTGCACGACCCCATCGGGCTGGCGCAGGTCCTGGCCACCGACGACATCGACGCCCTGTGCCTCGTGCCCGGCGTCGGCAAGAAGACCGCCGCCCGGCTGCTGGTCGAGCTCAAGTCGCGCCTCGACGTGCCCGAGCTCGAGCGGGCGTCCTCGTCGGCGCGCGGCGACCGTGCCGGCGGGAGCGCGACCGCCGCCGGCGCGCCACCGAATCCCCGTGCCGACGTGCGCGACGCCTTGGCCAACCTCGGCTACGGACCCGACGAGGTGACGGCGGTGCTGCGCGAGCTGCCCGAGTCCGATGACGTCTCCGAGCTGCTGCGGGTCGCCCTGCAACGTCTGGCGGTCAGCTGATGCGTGACGAGCTGCTCGACCCCGGGCCCATCGATGACGACGAGGCCTTCCCGGCGGCGGCCGAGGCGCCGGACGGTCCGGTCGATCTGGGCGACGAGGGCGGCCTGCGTCCCCGACGGCTCGACGAGTTCGTGGGGCAGGCCGAGCTGAAGGACCACCTCGGCATCATCCTCGAGGCGGCGCGGCGGCGCGGGCAGGCGGCGGACCACCTCCTCTTCGCCGGTCCGCCGGGCCTGGGCAAGACGACGCTCGCCGGCATCGTCGCCACCGAGATGGAGGTCGGGCTGCACGTCACGTCCGGCCCGACGCTCGAGCGGGCCGGCGACCTGGCCGCCATCCTCACGCGGCTGGGTGAGGGCGACGTGCTCTTCATCGACGAGATCCACCGCCTGTCGCGCGCCGTCGAGGAGGTCCTCTACCCGGCGCTGGAGGACTTCCAGCTCGACATCGTGCTGGGGAAGGGGCCGGCGGCCCGGTCGATCCGACTCGACCTGCCGCGCTTCACCCTCGTCGGCGCAACCACGCGCACCGGGCTCATCACCGGACCGCTGCGCGACCGCTTCGGCCTCGTGGCGCGTCTCGACTTCTACACGGTCGAGGACCTGGAGGCGATCGTCGAGCGCGCCGCCGACATCTTGGGCGTGCCGATCGCCGGCACCGGGGCGCACGAGATCGCCCGGCGGGCCCGAGGCACGCCCCGCATCGCCAACCGGTTGCTGCGGCGCGTGCGTGACTTCGCCGAGGTCAAGGCGAACGGGGTGGTCGACGAGGAGACGGCGCGTGCCGGGCTCAGCCTGTTCGGGGTCGACGAGCGGGGGCTGGACAAGGTCGACCGCGCCATCCTGCGAGCGCTGTGCGAGCGCTTCGGCGGTGGACCGGTGGGGCTGTCGACGCTGGCGATCGGGGTCAGCGAACCGTCGGAGACGGTCGAGGACGTCTACGAGCCGTTCCTGATCCAGCAGGGACTGCTGATGCGCACGCCCCGGGGTCGGGTGGCGACGCCGGCAGCATGGCAGCACCTGGGGTTGGTGCCACCGGCAGGGGCACCGCTGATGGCGGCCGACGACGACGCCCCCTCCCTGTTCGACTGAAAGCCCCAACCCACCGTTCTGGTAGTGAACTCGCGTCGTTGCCGACGCGAACTCGCTACCAGAACGGGTGCGAGTCTGAGGCGCTACGGCCGGACCAACGGGCCCGTCCGGCACGGCGTACCTCGCGCAGGCGCCGGGCGGCGTCGCGCGGACGGTTCCAGATCTCGTCGTCGCTGAACCGGGCGACCACGACGTCGGTGTCTCGCACGGCGGCGTCACGTCGCTCGTCATACGCCATGTCCGAGAGCGACCGATGGTGCAGGGCGCTGTCCATCTCGGCGTCGACACGGGCCTCGGGGTCGAAGGCGTCGAAGCGCACCTCGCCGATCGCCGTGTGCCAACGGACCTGCCGCAGCAGGGGCGGTTGCCCATCCTGCTCCACGATCTGGTGGAACCGGTGCTCGAGCCCGCTCTCGGGAGCGACATGGTCGGCGCCGCGCTGCTCGATGGCTTCGCGCATGGCACGGATGCCTGCTCGTCCCTGTCGGGCGAGGAGGTCGAGCGCTTCGCACAGACGGCGATGGTCGGTGAGCGACCGTGTCCACGCCGCATCGACGGCGCGATCGAGGCGGTCGGGATGCGCGGTCGCAGCGATGTCGAACAGCGCTCGGGTGACCGTCGTCGACGGGATGCCGTGGATGAGTGCCACGTGGTCGAGCGCGATGCGCCGGGACGTGTGCATGATCGCCGCGCCGTCGGGTCGCAGCACGCCACCGCGGGGTTGGGTGATGTGCACCGGCGTGGCGCTGAAGCCGGGGACACCGGCGAGGTGCAGGGTCGTGTCGTGCGATGCACACGCGCCGGGACCCGCGTCGAGGACGGTCGCCATCACGGTCTGGAGCGGGGTGGCAGGTGCGCCGGCGTGCAGGAGCACGTCGCCCGACCACTCGATCAGCGTCCCGGCGGTGATGCGCCTTCGGATCGCGTTTCGTCCGATGCCTGCGAGGAGGAGCTGGGCTCGACTGACGGCGCCATGCTGCCCTCGGCAGAGGTCGGCGATGTGTACGTCCAGGTCGCTGTCCATCTGCACCAGCGAAGATGGAAATAGCCGAGAAGGTAAAGAGAGTTACTGGATGTGCATGACGTCCTCGTTCTGGCGTGGAACTCGCGTCACCAACGACGCGCGTACAACACCAGAACGAAGGGTGTGGGGTCCGAGTCGGATTCAGTGGCAGGTGGGGGCGTCGTCGGTGTGGCAGTGCGAACCGGTGCCGTGGGCGTCGGTCGGGGGCACGTCCATCGCCGGGTTGCGGTCGAAGAAGCCGTAGGGCACCAGGGTGAAGCCGGTCATCTCCACCGGCATCACCGGGAAGTCCTCCGGGCGCACCAGATGGGTGACCCCGAACGTGTGCCACACGACGATGTCGGTGCCCTCGATCGTGCGGTCCTGGGCCACGAAGGCCGGGAGGCCATCGCCGCCGGTGCTCTGCGACGGGTACCGACCGGCGGCATAGAGCTCGTCGGGGTCGTATCGGGTGACCCACAGGTTGGCGGTGGCGAAGCCGGCGCGCCGGGCCACCCAGGACTCGGGCCGGGCGTGGAGGGTCGGCGAGGCCACGGGCAGCAGCTTGTACGCCGTCGGCAGGCCGAGACCGTTCGTCGCCTCGGGGTTCGAGATCCGCCACGTGCGACTGCGGCTCGGGTCGATGACCCGCTTGGCCTCGGACTCGCGCCGCAGCACCGTGGCCACCGTGTGGAAGCCGTTGTGCTCCGGGTTGTCGGGTCCCGGCGGATCGGGCTCGACGTCGACCTCGGTGACCGTGTTCGTGTGGCCGTCGACCGCCATGTCGAGGCGCACGCAGAACAGATGCTGGTGGTGCGGGGCCGCCACCTGGGGGGCGACGAGGTTGGCGTTGCCGATGTCGGCCGGGCCCGCCCCCGGTGGCACCGCCATGGGTTGGATGATGCCGGTGAGCTTGACCTCGAGCTGGATGGTGCCGTCGAGGTAGAAGTACCAGTAGAAGGCGTACTCGTAGTTGCCCACCGTGTAGATCGAGCTGATCACCAGCCGCCGCTGCCGGCGCACCTCGGTGCGGAACGAGTGCAGGTCCTGGTGCTTCCAGAGGATCGAGAAGTCCTCCTCGTGCATGCAGATGGCGTTCTCGACCACCTGGGGCCTGCCCTGCTCGTCGGGCAGGACGGCGTCGAA
>JAGQTE010000152.1 GCA_020439175.1 Acidimicrobiales bacterium
CACGCCGACCCGTACACCGCCTCGGCCGCCGCCACGGCCGCCCTCTACGGCCCCCGCCACGGCGGCGCCAACGAGGCGGTCATCCGCATGCTCACCTCCATCGGCTCGATCGACAACGTCGAGCCGTTCCTGGCCAAGGTCAAGGCGGGCGAGACGAAGCTCCAGGGCTTCGGGCACCGGGTGTACAAGAACTACGACCCGCGGGCGAAGATCATCAAGCGCACGGCCTACGAGGTCTTCGAGGTCACCGGCAAGAACCCCCTGCTCGACATCGCGCTGAAGCTCGAAGAGGTGGCCCTCGCCGACGACTACTTCATCAGCCGCAAGCTCTACCCCAACGTCGACTTCTACTCCGGGCTGATCTACCAGGCGATGGGGTTCCCCACCGAGATGTTCCCCGTCCTGTTCGCCATCCCCCGGATCTCCGGTTGGCTCGCGCACTGGCAGGAGCTGCTCGACCGCGACGTCCGCATCGCCCGCCCCCGCCAGATCTACGACGGTCCCGAGGCGCGCGACTACGTGCCGATGACGCAACGCTGACGCGGCACCGACGTTGCTCGCCGTCACGCAGATCGACGCCTTCACGGCGCGCCCGTTCGCGGGCAACCCGGCGGCGGTGTGCGTCCTCGACAGCCTCCACGATGACGCCTGGATGCAGGCCACGGCATCCGAGATGGCGCTGTCGGAGACAGCGTTCCTGGCGCCGGGCCCCGACGGCTGGCATCTGCGGTGGTTCACGCCCACCGTCGAGGTCGATCTGTGCGGCCACGCCACGCTCGCATCGGCGCACCATCTCTACGAGGCGGGACTCGCCGACCCCGGCGGGGCGCCGATCCGGTTCCAGACGCGCAGCGGCATCCTCACGGCCGAGCGCGACGCCGACGGATGGATCTCCCTGGACCTGCCGGCGACCGTCCCCGAGCCGGCGACACCGCCAGACGCGCTGCTCGAAGCCCTCGGCGTCGAGGGGGTGGTGGCCACGGCGCGCGCCGGACGCGACTGGTTGATCGAGCTCCCGTGCCCCGAGGCGGTGCGCGACCTGACGCCCGACGCCACCCGCCTGCGCCAGGTGCCCGAGGTCCGTGGGATGATCGTGACCAGCGTGGGCGATGGCTTGTTCGACATCGTGTCGCGGTTCTTCGCTCCAGGGTCGGGCATCGACGAGGACCCGGTCACCGGGTCGGCCCACGCCGCGCTCGGACCGTGGTGGTCGCCTCGCCTGGACCGGGCCGAGCTGCTCGCCTCCCAGGCCTCGTCGCGGGGCGGCGTCGTGCGGGTGGCCGTCGACGGCGATCGGGTGCGCGTCGCCGGTCAGGCCGTCACGACGTTGCGGGGTCAGCTGCTCGTCGGCCCCGCCCCGGTTCGCTGATCGTCAGCTCGTGGCGAGCACCTCGGCTGCCCACCGGTAGTCGCCCTTGCCGGTGGGCAGGCGCCGGCACGAAGGCTCGAAGCGCCAGGTGCGCGGCACCTTGTAGCCGGCGAGGTGCTCACGCGCCACCGCCTCGAGGGCGTCGACCGTGAGCGTCGCACCGGGACGTGCGGCCACGACGGCGGCCACCTGCTGGCCGAGTCGGTCGTGCGGCACCCCGACCACCAGGGCGTCGGCGACGGCCGGGTGCTGCTTGAGGACCCGCTCGACCTCCTCCGGGAACACCTTCTCGCCGCCCGTGTTGATGCACAGGGCGCCGCGGCCGAGCACGACGACGGTCCCGTCGGCCTCGAGCCGGGCCAGGTCGCCGGGCACCGACCAGCGGCGGCCGTCGATGATCGGGAACGTGGCGGCCGTCTTGTCGGGGTCGTTGAGGTAGCCGAGGGGGATGTGCCCGGTACGGGCCAGCCGTCCGACCTGATCGGACCCGGGCGGCAGGGGGCGGCCGTCGTCGTCGAGCACCGCCGTGTCGGCGTCGGTGATCAGGCGCGGCGGCTCGCCGGGCTCGCCGGCGCGCAACCGCCCCTGACCCCCCGTCTCGGAGGCGCCGAAGGTGTCGGCGACCGTCACCCCTGCCAGGCGCCGGCGCAACCGCGCCGTCACGCTGGGCGAGAGCACAGCACCGCCCGAGGCGATGACCTGGAGCGCCCGCAGGTCCCACCGATCCGGCTCGGCGTCGAGGGCGTCGGCGATCGGTCGCGCCGTGGCGTCGCCGATCAGCATCACGAGCTCGACCGCCTCGTCCGCCATGAGGTCGAGGGCGGCGGACGCGGTGAAGTGGCGGTCGCCGCTCAGCACGAGACAGCCGCCGTTGAGATGGGTCTGCAGCGCCACCCACATGGCGCCGCCGTGCATGAGCGGGCACAGCGGCAGGCGACGGGTGATCGGATCGCCGGCGACCGCCCGCTCCGCCACCTCGTGGGGCGATCGCACCGGCCCGATGCCGCGCGACGGCGTGCCCCGACCGCCGAGGGAGGCGAAGTAGATGTCCTCGTGGCGCCACATCACCCCCTTGGGGAACCCGGTCGTGCCCCCCGTGTAGAGCAGGTAGAGGTCATCGGCGGAACGGCCCGTGACGCGCGCCGCGGCCGGATCCGCCGACGCCAGCGCCTGCTCCCACGGGTCCCCGTCCACGATGACCGTCACCGGTCGGTCTGCGGCGGCGGCGACCCCGTGGACGAGATCGGCCGTGTCGGGCTCGGTCACGACGACCGACAGCTCGGCGTCGCCCACGACGTAGGCCAGCTCCTCGGCCACGTAGCGGTAGTTCAGGTTGACGGGCACCGCACGGAGCGCGAACGCGCCGAGCATGGCCTCCAGGTAGGTCGGGCCGTTGCGCAGGTGCAGTCCGACCCGGTCGCCCACGCCGACACCGAGGGCGGCGAGGGCGCCCGCCGCCCGGTCGACCCGTGCCGCCAGCTCGGCGTAGGTCCACCGGCGGGTGGCGGTGCCGGTGCGCACGACCAACGCCTCGCGCTGGGGCACCGCAGTCGCGACGGACTCGAACAGGTCGGCGATCTGGAGCTCCACGGACGCCACCCTGGCGCGCCAGGTGTCGATCGTGCCACCCGGGACAGACGGGCGGCCTGTTCGGTGTTCGATGCCTGTGCTAGCGTGCCGGGGGTCACGTTTCGGCGAGAAGCGTGCGCACACCGGGTTTGGCGGCCCGAGCACGGCGGGAGGGACACAGCGGTGATGACGAAGTTCAGGAGACGTAGGTCGGCACCCGACGACACGGCTTCGACGGAGCCTCAGGCCACCGAGCCCATCCCGTCGTCGGACGGCGCCGCTCCGGCCGCTGCCGCGCCGGTCGACCCGCCCCGCCACCAGCCGCTCGACGAGCTGGCCGACCTCACCGTCATCGAGGCGGGCACGCCCACCCAACGGGCCGAGCAGTACAACGCCTGGGCCGAGCGCCTCAAGCAGAAGCGAGCGCGCGCCAAAGAGGTGTACGCCACCACGGCGTCCACCGACGAGCCGGCGCCGGCTCCCACGTCAGCGCACTGGACCACCGAGGCCGTGTTCGCCGAGAGCCGACGGCTGGAGGAAGCCGAGACCTGGGAGCGTCCGGACCCGCGCCGTGCCGCCGAGCTGCTGGCGGTCCTCGGGTTGCAGAGCGATGCGACGGCGCTGCAGGTCGGCGACGCCTACCGACGGCTCGCCAAGAAGCACCATCCCGATCGCTTCGCCGCCGCCGAGGCCGAGGTCCAGGACGAGCACGCCGACCGCATGGCCGAGATCAACCGGGCCTACGCCGCGCTCAAGAAGATCGACCGGGCCTGAACCGGCGATCGGCGTCACCTCGGCTTCAGTCGAGGCGACGCACGCGGTCGGCCGGCTCCCACACGTCCGGCGCCACGAGGATCGCCACTTCGGCGATGGCCACCGTGGCCTCGTGCACGAAGGCCGAGCCGATGATCAACGCCTGCACCTCGGGGACGGCGTCGAGCACGCTCGCCACCCGTTGCAGGAACGCCAGCACGGCTGATCGGCCGGCGGCCGGGTCGGGCATCGCCTCCACGAGCCGGTGCACCGGCGAGGCGTCGAGCAGCACCGCCGCGTCCGCTGCGGACATCGGCAGGACGCGCACCGGCAGGCTGGTGTCGGTGACGGCCACCGGCCCACCCATCGCCAGGCCCAGCACCGCTCCGTAGCCGGCATGCTGGTGGCCCGACACCCGCAGCTCCGGACCCGACGGCGCCATCGGCTGCACGACGGTCGCCGACATCAATCCCTGGTGCAGCTCCGCCAACCGGGACCAGGCCATCCGCAGCTCGACCTCGTCGCGCAGCCCGAGGGCCACCCCGCCGGCGTCGGTCGGTCGCGGGCGGTCGACCGGCACCTTCAACACGACCGGGTAGCCCAGCCGCTCCGCCGCCTCCACCGCGCCGTCGAGACCGTCGACCACGGCGCTGGCCAGGACGTCGAAGCCCAGCGCGGCCATCGCCGTCTCGGCCTCGACACGCTCGAGCCAGCGGCCGTCGGGCTCGGCGTCGAGCACCCGGGCGGCGACGGCCCGCAACCCATCGGTCGCCTCGGGGGCGACGTCCTCGCCGGCCGCCTCGCTGCGATCGACCCACTGCTGCCACCGATGCAGCCGTCCCAACGCCCGCACGGCTTCGGACGGGAACTCGAAGACCGGCACCTCGACGTCGGCGCCGCGCACCGGTGCGCCGACCTCGCGCCCCAGCAGGATGGCCACCACCGGCGGGGTCGGCCCGTCGGCACGGGCGGCCGCCACGGCGTCGGCGATCGCCGTCGCCACCTCATCGGTGTCCGCCGCCAGCGCCGGGGCGTGGATCACCACGCAGGCGTCCACCCCAGGGTCGCGCAGCACGGCGTCCAACGCCGCCCGGTAGTCGGCCGCGCCGGCGGCGAAGGTCAGGTCGACCGGCCCGGCCACCGCACCGCCATCGGGCACGACGGAGGCGAGGACGCCCCGTGTGTGCTCGGCCAGCGCCGCCGATGCCAGGCCGCTCACCGCCAGGGCGTCCGCCGTCAGGTTGGTGCCACCCGTCGAGTTGGACACGACCGCCACCGCCGGACCGCGCACCGCACCCTGCTGGGCGACGACACGGGCGATGTCGAACAGCTCGGTCGGCGTGTCGGCGCTGATCACCCCCGACTGGTCCAACAGCGCGTCCACCGTCGCCTCCACCGGCCATGCTGCGGCAGGCTCGCTCGGGCGGGTGCCCGGGAGCGGGCCGACGGGGCGCAGGTCCTTGCGGGTGCGCACGGCGACGATCGGCGTCGTGCGGGCGATCCGCCGGGCGATGCGGGTGAACTTGCGCGGGTTGCCGAACGACTCGAGGTGCAGGGCGATCACCCGGGTCGCCGGATCCTGCTCCCAGAACTGCAGCAGGTCGTTGCCCGACACGTCGACCTTGGCACCGACGTCGACGAACGAGGAGAAGCCGATGCCCACCCGTCGAGCGTGCTCCAGCGCCGCGATGCCCAACGTCCCGGACTGGGCGAGATACGCGACGGGTCCCGGCGCCACCGCCGTGCGGGCCACCGAGGCGTGCAGCGACACGGTCGGATCGGTGTTGATCGCCCCCAGAGACTCCGGGCCGATGACCCGCATCCCGAACAGGCGGGCTCGCTCGACGATGAGCCGCTCCCCTGTCGTGCCGTACGGACCGTAGGCGCCGAAGCCGGCGCTGACGACGATCAGCCCACCGACGCGGCGGTGGCCGCACGCCTCGACCACGTCGAGCACCGCCAGCGCCGGGACGGCGACGACCGCCACGTCGACCACCTCGGGCACGTCGTTGATCGACGGGTAGCTCCGCACCCCGGCCACCGGCTCGCCTGTCGGGTTGACCGGGAAGACGGTGCCGGTGAAGCCGCGCTCGACCAGGTTGCGGAAGATCACGTGCCCGATCGAGTCGGGGCGGCGGCTGGCACCGATCACCGCCACCGTGGCGGGGCGCAGCAACCGCTCGACCGAGCGCGCCTCGGCGGCGCGCTCGCGCTCGGCGATGCGCGCCAACGTCTCCGGCGTCGGGTCGATGCCCAGGCGCACCTCGATGACGCCGTCCTCGAACGCCGAGGTCGTCTCGAACCCCACGGAGCGGAAGACGCCGAGCATCCGCTGGTTGCTCGGCAGCACCTGCGCGGTGAGCCCGGTCAGGCCGTTGCGCCGGGCCGCCTCGGCCAGGTACTCCAGCAGGATCGTGGCGAGCCCTCGGCCCTTCTCGTCGTCGTCGACGAGGAACCAGACGTCGGCCTCGGTGCGCGCCCGCCAGATGTCATAGCCGGCCATGCCCACGATGCGGTCGCCGATCCAGGCCACGAAGGCGACGCGCTGGGCGTGATCCACCTGCACGAGTCGCTGGACGTCGCGATCGGACAGCTTCGGTCGCGGGCTGAAGAACCGGAAGTAGATGCTCTCGGGCGACTGGCGCTCGTGGAAGGCCCGCACCTCCTCGGCGTCGCTCGGCAGGACCGGCCGGACGTGCACCGTGCCGCCATCGGCGAGGACGGCGTCGAACTCCCACGCTGCGGGGTAGGCCGCCTCCTCGCTCACCGCGCCGAGGTTACCGGTCTCGCCGCCGGCCGCTCGGGGTCAGCCGTCGAGCACGGGTGCCTCGGCGAGCATCGAACCCAATCGATCGAGCTGTGCCGTCCCGGCGCCGAGACGGAGCTCGAGGTGCTTGGCCCACAGGAAGTACCGGTGGATCGGATAGTCGAGGTCGATGGAGATGCCGCCGTGCACGTGCAGCCCGGCGTGGCCGACCCGGCTGCCGCCGTAGGACGCCCAGTACTTGGCCACGGCCACCTCGAGGTCGGCCGGCGACTCGTCGTCGAGCAGCGTTGCCGCCTGCAGCATGGTGAGCCGCATGGCCTCGACGTCGATGAAGCAGTCGGCCATGCGGTGCCCGACGGCCTGGAAGGTGCCGATGGCGCGGTCGAACTGGTGACGCTCGGTCGTGTAGGTGGCGGTGAGGCGCATCCCGCCGTCGGCGATGCCGGCGGCCAACGCCGCCAGCGCCACCGTGGCGCGATCGACCAGCCAGTCGAGGACCAGCGTGGCGTCGTCGCCCCCGAGCAGGGCTGCATCCTCCACGTGCACGCCGTCGAAGGTCACGTGCGCCTGCGGCTCGTGGTTGAAGGTGTCCTGTGCCGCCATGGCCACGCCGGCGGCCTCGGCCGGGACGACGACCACGATGGGGTCGCCGGCGGTGTCGCGCGCCGAGACCACCAGCGCCGCGGCGCGCTCGGCGAACGGGACGCAGATCTTGTCGCCGGTCAGCACCCACCCGTCGGAGCGGCGCTCGGCGCGCAGCGCCGGGTGGCGCTCGTCGCCCGTGGCCTCCGACAGCGCCAGCGTCAGCACCGCGTCGCCGGCGGCGAAGGCACCGAGCCAGCGGGCGCGCAGCTCGGGTGTCCCCCAGCGGCCGATGGCCATCGCCGCCACCACGCCGTCGAGCGCCGGCACGGGGGGCACGTGCCGGCCGATGCGCTCGAGCAGCAGGCAGGCCTCCAGGAAGCCGAACCCGCCCCCGCCGTCCGCCTCGGGCAGGCAGAGCCCGAGCAGGTCGGCCTTGGCGAGCTCGGCCCACAGCGTGGCGTGGAACCAGTCGTCGTCCTCGATCTGGCGCAGCCGCTCGGGCGCGCACGTGCCGGCGAGGATCTGATCGGCCACCTCGATGGCGGCGAGTTGGGTGTCGTCGAGTCCGAAGTCCATGGCGTGTCCTCCCGTCCGCTCAGCGCGGCGATCCCGGCATGCCGAGTCCGAAGATGGCGATCAGGTCCCGCTGCAGCTCGTTCGTGCCACCGCCGAACGTCAGCACGTGCAGGCCACGCAGCAACGTGGCCGTGCGTCCGTCGGCGACGGCGTCGGGCGACCCGCCGCGCACGGTCGCGGCCGGCCCGATGATCTCGAGCAGGCGCCGGAGCCCCTCCATGTACAGCTCCGTGCCGAACACCTTCACCGCCGACGCCGACGCCGGATCGAGCGAGTCCCCACGTTCGGCGTGCCACGCCACCTGCCAGTTCAGCAGGCGCAGCACGTCGAGCCGGGCGTGCACCCAGGCCAGGTTGTGGCGCACCCAGGGCTGGTCGACGACGCGGGCGCCGTCGGCGAGCCGGTGCTCGATGGCCCAGGCCCGCACGTCGTCGAAGGCCCGGGCCAAGATGCCCGAGCTGCAGATCGTGACCCGTTCGTGGTTGAGCTGCTCGGTGATGAGCCCCCAGCCCCGGTTCTCCTCCCCCACCAGGTTCCCGACCGGCACCCGCACGTCCTCGTAGAACGTGACGTTGGTGTTGAAGTTGCCGAAGTTCTTGATCGGCACGACCTTGAAGCCCGCGGCATCGGTCGGGACGATGATCATCGAGATGCCCCGGTGCTTCGATGCCTCGGGGTCGGTGCGCACGGCCAGCCAGACGTAGTCGGTCCCGGTCGCCAGGCTCGTGAAGATCTTCTGCCCGTTGATGACCCATTCGTCGCCGTCGCGCACGGCACGTGTCGTCAACGACGCCAGGTCCGTCCCGGCGTCGGGCTCGGTGTACCCGATCGAGAAGTGGATCTCACCGGCGAGGATCTTCGGCAGGTAGAAGGCCTTCTGCTCGTCGCTCCCGTAGCGCATCAACGTCGGCGCCACCGAGTTGATGGTGAGCATGGGCACCGGGGCGCCGGCGCGCATCGACTCGTCGAAGAAGATGAACTGCTCGATGAAGCCCCGCCCCTGGCCGCCGTACTCCGTCGGCCAGCCGATGCCGAGCCAGCCGTCGGCGCCCATCTGGCGCACGACCTCGCGCACCGACGGGCCGACGCCTTCGCTCTCGGCGATGTCGCGCATCAGGTCGGGTGTCAGCAGGCGGTCGTAGTAGGTGCGCAGCTCGCGCCGCAGCTGCTCGTGCGCCTCGGTGTAGCCGATGTGCATCGGTCCGGTTCTCCCCCGGGGACGGAGCACGCGCGCTCGCTGGCCCCGGACACGCCGCCGCGAGAACGCGTTCTCGTTTTCGGTGACCTTACCCGGCGGAGGTCGTGGTCGCCCCTGCCCCTGGCAGCGTGGGGCCGGTGATGCCGTCCGCCACGGTGCCGTCGGGATCCGGCGTGGCGACCGGTCCGCACGCCTTGGCGATGTACGTCTCGTACCGATCGAGGTCGGCGTCGTTGGCCTGGGTGAACCGGCGCTGCGCCTGCGCCCGCTGCTCGGCGGCGGCGGCGGGGTCGGGGGTCGCGGCGTCGATGGCGTCGAGCTCGACGGCCAACCGGTCGGCGGCGACGGCCAACTGGTCGATCGTCGCCTGCATCGACGGTGGCGCCACCTCGGCCAACCGGGCGAAGCGCGCCGCCACCTCCGTCTCGTTGGTGCCGGAGGCGTCGACGGACTCGGTGGCGCTCAGCTCGGCGATCGCGGCGCAGAAGGCGGTCGTGTCCTCCCCGGACACCTCGGGATCGCGGTAGTCGGTGCCCACGAGCACCGACACGCCCCAGGCGCCCGCCACGAGCAGGACGACCGCTGCCGTCCACATCCATGGGCTGCGCGTCCACGGGCGGTCGTCACCCTCGCCGGGCCGTCGGTCGGTCCGTCGCTCGGTCGGCTGGTCGTCGTCGGGCGCCTCCACGCCCGGCGAGCGTAGGCAACCCGGCCGCCGCAGGGGCGAAGGACGACGAGTAGCGGTCGCCACACCACATCGGGTGTGCCGCTGCGCGATCGGCCAGATGTGTCATACCCCCTCGGCATGATGGAGGCATGCGGTTGTTCGGCCTCCTCGACAGCGGCTCCGGTTGGAGCCCGCAGCGACGCAGCGGCGTCGCCTACCTCGAGCACGCCCGGGCTCGACTCGCCGCCGCCATGGGCACCGGGCCGGAGGAGCACGGTGACGCTGGCGCCGCCGAGGCCATCCCCGCCGCCCCTGCCGTCGACGACGCTGCGGTCGCCGTGGCGGGCGTTGCCGCCGGGTTGGCCGCCGGGTGCAGTCCCATCGACGGCGCCATCGGTCCCGACGGCATGACCATCGACGACGTCAGCGGGTTGGCGGTGGCGCTGGGCAGCGGGGTCGAGCGTGCCGCCGCCGCACGCGTGCTCGTCGCCGCCGAGGCCCACCGGCGTGGTCTGCCGGGTCTCGATGGCCGCGCCGGGCTCAAGGGGTGGCTCCGCCGCACCATGGCCCTCAGCTCCGCCGAGGCCGCCACGCTGGCGCGCCAGGCCCGCTTCGTAGGCCGCCATCCCGAGGTCGCGCACGCCGTGGCGACGGCTCGCTGCAGCACGAGCCACCTCTGGGCCATCGTCACCTACGTCCCGGCCGACCGCGAGGACCTCTTCGACGAGTGCTGGCCGTGGATCGCCGAGGCGGCAGCGCAGCTCGACGCCGACCGGTTCACGACCCTGATGCGCACGTGGCGTCTGCATGCCGACCAGGACCGGCCGCCGGCCGACCCGGCGCAGCGCAACCGGGTGCGCACGTGGGTCGGTCCCGACGGCACCGGCCATGTCGACGCCGAGCTCGACCCCGAGGCGTGGGAGATCGTGCTGGCGGCGCTCGAGCGCCACGACCGCCCCGATCCGACCGACGGTCTGCTCCCGCCGCGCTCGCGCCAGCAGCGGCTGGCCGACCAGCTCCTCGCCATGGCCAAGCACTGGCTCGGTCTCCTCCCGACACCTGACGTGTCGACCCGTGCACCCGTGCCCGACGGCCGGATGCACGAGACTGCCGAGGCAACAGCCGAGCCGGCGCCTCGGCCACCGCAGCCCGGGCCCGGGCGCACGTCGACCATCAACGTGCTGGTCGACGTGGAGCTGCTCCAGCCGGATGTGCTCGACCGGCTCGGCCTGGCCCAACGGATGGCACTGCGGTGCGAGCTCGAGCGGTTCGGGCCCATCTCGACATCGACGGCGCAGCGGCTGCTGTGCGACAGCTACGTGTCGCGCCTCGTGTTGCAGGGGCGGTCCACGGTGCTCGACATGGGCTTTCGCACCGCCACGTTCACCGAGGCGCAGCGTCGGGCGTTGCTGGTCGAGTTCGCCACGTGCCCATGCGGTTGTGGCACGCCGGCGGCGCAGTGCGACATCCATCACATCGAGCCGCACGATCCGGCGAGCGAACGAGGGCCGACCGATCAGGCCAACGGCGTCCCGTTGTGCCGACGCTCGCACGTGCTGGTGCACGACGGACGCCTCCGGCTCCGCAAGCTGGCGCCGGGAATCGTCCTGTTTCTCCGCACCTGACCAGTATCTGAACTCCGGTGACCACCGTTCACCACTCTTTGTGGTGGCACTGTGACGTAGCATGGTGTCATGCGAATCGTCGTCGGACCGGTGGACGCCGAGAGCGCTCGGTCGTGGATCACGTATGCCCGCGACGTCCTGCGCCGCGCCATGGTGGCGCCGGGATCGCTGACGGACGTCGACGACACCGTGCTGATGGTGTTCTCCGAGCTGCTCGACGAGTGGGAGCTCCTCGCCGCCGGCGATGCCATGCCCTTCACCTGGCACATGGACCTCGACACCGACCAGCTTGTCGCCCTTGCCGAGGCGTTCCACGGCCTGGTGGTGGAGCTGGCGGCGGCGGCCGAGGCGCGCGGCTTCGCGCTGGCGCCACCGGCCGGCCAGGTGTTCTACGACGCCGTGGTGGACGCCATGCTCGCCGGCCTGCTCGCCGCCGGTGGAGCCGCGGCCGTGCTCGGCACCCGGCTCGAGGCGACCTGGCCTGGTCGCAACCAAGTTCTGGCAACAGGCCCCGCAGTGCTACATTCGCCGCCCACGGGCCGTTAGCTCAGTTGGCTAGAGCACTTGCATGACGCGCAAGGGGTCGGGGGTTCGAATCCCTCACGGCCCACCCTTTGTGACCAGGACTTTTAGCTAGATCCGTCGGCACGCCAGCACGATCCGCCGACTTTGACAGGCACTTTGACAGGAGAGTTGCCGGTCGACGCGGCTAACTCTCGCTGCCCAGGAGGCGCTGCATCGGCTCCACCGCGTGAGAGATCACCGGCCGGACCGGGTGCCGGTAGGTGTTCATCGTAGTCCTGGTGTCGGTATGTCCAGCGAGGTCCGACACGTCCTCGATTCGAACACCCGCGTCAGACAACAGGCTCAGGGCTGAGTGCCGCAGTTCGTACGGCGTCCATGTACTGCCTAGGCCCGCCCGGACAACTGCCCTCTTGAACGCACGCCGAAAGTTCGAGGGATCGACGGGGGTGCCGACCTCGCTCGGGAACACCAAGCCCAGGTCCTGCCACAACGCCCCGGCAACCAGCCGCTCCTCGGCGACCTTGGACCGGTGCCGCCGGAGTGACGAGACGAGGTATGGAGGAAGCGCCAGAGACCTCTCTCCCTTTGTGGTCTTGACCGGCCCGAGGACAAGTGAGGAATCTGGTCTCCGCTGTAGAGACCGAATGATCGTGATAGTTCCCACGTCAAGATCCACCGCGTCCCAGCACAACCCGCATACCTCACCAGGGCGCAGACCGAGACTGAGTGCCGTGAGGAACGCCACCCCCAGGCGCTCACCGTCGATCGCCTCGA
>JAGQTE010000153.1 GCA_020439175.1 Acidimicrobiales bacterium
CGGGCGCGTTGATCGCCGCTGAGCGGTCGGACCGGGAGATGTGGGCGGACCACCGCGTGCGGCTCGAGCTGGGCCTCGTGCCAGTCACGACCGCTCCCGTCGTGGCCCAGGTCAGCCGGTCCGGACGACAAGCGCAGCTCCGCCGCTTCCTGCGTGGTTGCGAGGTTGTGGGCTTCGACAGTGACGATGCGCATGACGTCGGTGCGCTGGCCGGCCGCACCAAGGTGGCCGATGTCGTCGATGTCCATGTCGTGGTCACCGCCCATCGACGCTCGTTCGGCGTCGTCACCTCCGACGAGGGCGACCTGCACCCGATCGCCGACGTCCTTCGGCCGCGCGTACGGCTGTTCGGCGTCTGAGGTCCGCTCGGCGCGCTGGGTTCAGTCGAAGTCGAGGCTGAAGGCGGCGATGGCGTTGCCGCGACAGATCTTGTAGACGGTCTCGTCGTCGAGGTGGGCGAACATGTCGGTGGCGATCTGCTTGGTGTCGGGCCACGTCGAGTCCGAGTGCGGGTAGTCCGTCTCGAAGGTGACGTTGTCGACACCGATCTCCTCGAGCGAGTGCAGGCCGTGGTCGTCGCGGAAGAAGCAGCCGATCACGTGCCGGCGGTAGTAGGTGCTCGGCGGCTCGGGGAGCTTCGGGCCCTGGGCCCAGGCGCCGTGCTGGCGCCACACGTCGTCGGCGCGCTCGATGGCATAGGGGATCCAGCCGATCTGGCCCTCGCTGTAGGCGAGCTTCAGGTTCGGGTACTTCGGCAGGATGCCCGAGAACAAGAAGTCCGACAGCGACGCCATCGAGTTGTTGAAGCTGAGCGTCGCCTGCACCGCGGCCGGGGCGTCCGGCGAGGTGGCCGGCATCTGCGACGACGAGCCGATGTGCATGCACACCACCGTCGAGGTCTCGTCGCAGGCGGCGAAGAACGGGTCCCAGTGGCCGGTGTGGATCGACGGCAGCCCGAGGTGGTGGGGGATCTCGCTGAAGCACACGGCGTGCACGCCGCGCGCGGCGTTGCGCCGCACCTCGGCGGCCGCCGCCTCGGGATCCCACAGGGGCACGATGCACAGCGGGATCAGCCGGCCGTCGGTGCCGGCGCACCACTCGTCGACCATCCAGTCGTTGTAGGCCCGCACGCAGAGCATGGCGAGCTCGCGGTCGGACGCCTCGAGGAAGGTCTGGCCGCAGAAGCGCGGGAACGTGGGGAAGGTGAGCGACGCCTCGACCCAGTTGACGTCCATGTCGGCGAGGCGGGCCTGCTGGTCCCAGCAGCCCTTGCGCATGCCCTCATAGGTGATCGGCGACAGCGTCTTCTCCTCGGGCGGGAAGCCGACGGCGGCGATGATGCGGCGCAGCGGCACCATCAGGTCCTCGTAGACCCACCAGTCGCACGGCTCGCCGTCCTCGTCGATGGTGTACGTGTACTTCGTGCCGTTGAAGGCGAGGTCGCCCATGCCGTGACGCTCGACCCGCGGTGCCACGTCGTGGTACTTCGCCGGGAGGCGATCCAGCCAGACGGTGGGGGGCTCGATCACGTGGTCGTCGACGCTGATGAACTTGGGCAGCTCGCGCATGGGGCCTCCCGGCCGATCGCTCGGGTCGAGCGTTTTGTATACATCTGACGATCCGTCAGATTAGGGCGACGGTGACGGCCGGACAACCTCGGGTCGCCACCTTGCACCGAATCTGACGGTGCGTCAGGCTTTGGCGGTGGAGCTCACCTTCTCGGCCGACGACGCCGCCTTCCGTGACGAGTGCCGGACCTGGCTCGCCGAGCACGTCCCGGCCGAGCCGTTGCCGTCGGGCGACACGCGGGCGGGCTTCGCCCTGCACCTCGACTGGGAGCGCACCCTGTTCGCCGACCGGTGGTCGGTCGTGTCGTGGCCGACCGAGTACGGCGGTCGCGGGGCGAGCCTGTGGCAGTGGCTGATCTTCGAGGAGGAGTACTACCGGGCAGGGGCGCCGCAACGGGTCACCCAGAACGGCATCTTCCTGCTGGCGCCGACCATCTTCGAGTTCGGCACGCCCGACCAGCAGGCGCGTTGGCTGCCGCGCATGGCCGCCGCCGAGGACCTGTGGTGCCAGGGCTGGAGCGAGCCCAACGCCGGCAGCGACCTCGCCGGCATCTCGTCGAAGGCCGTGCGCGACGAGGCGGCCGGCGGCTGGCGGCTCACCGGCCAGAAGACCTGGACCACCCGGGGCGCCTTCTGCACCCACCTGTTCGGGCTCTTCCGCACCGACCCCGAAGCGGAGCGCCACCGCGGGCTCACCTACTTCCTCGTGCCTCTCGACGCCGACGGCGTCACGGTGCGCGGGTTCGGCCGCCTCGACGGCGACGAGGGCTTCGCCGAGGTGTTCCTCGAGGACGCCTTCGTGCCCGACGACCACGTGCTCGGCGAGGTCGACCAGGGGTGGGGCGTGGCCATGGCGACGACCTCGTCGGAGCGTGGGCTCACGCTGCGCTCCCCCGGTCGCTTCACCGCCGCCACGGCCCGGCTGGTCGAGCTGTACCGCAGCGCCGCGCTCGAGGCCGCGGCCGAGGGCCGGTGGGTCGACCCGTCGCTGCGCCAGCGCGTCGTGCAGGCGTGGATCGACGCCGAGGCGTACCGGCTCTACACCCTCGGCGACGTCACCGACATCGTCGAGGGGCGATCGCCGGGCGCCCGGTCGAGCCTCAACAAGCTGTGGTGGTCGGAGATGGACGTGCGCATCCACGCCACGGCGCTCGAGCTGCTCGGGCCGCGCGCCGAGCTCGACGGCCCGTGGATGAAGGGCTACCAGTTCGCCCTGTCCGGTCCCATCTACGCCGGGACCAACGAGATCCAGCGCAACATCGTCGCCGAGCGCGTCCTCGGCCTGCCGAGGAAGTAGCCGCCATGCGCTTCGCCTTCACCGACGACCAGCTGGCCTTCCGTGACGCCGTCGCCGACGTGCTGGCCAAGGAGGCCGGTGCCGACGCCTGGGCCGCGCTGGCGGCGATGGGCGTCGCCGGCATCTGCGTGCCCGAGGCCGACGGCGGCATGGGGATGTCCCTGCTCGACCTGGAGCCGATCCTCGAAGCGGTCGGGCGGGCCTGCGTCCCGGGGCCGATCGTCGACACCGCCGCCGTGGCGCCGGTGCTGCTCAACGCCGTCGGTGGTGCGGCAGCGCGCCGCCTGCTCGGCGAGATCGCCGCCGGCGAGCGGACGGTAGCGGTGTGCCTCGAGCCCGGGGTGCCGGTCGAGCGCGCCGACACGGTGCTGCTGGCGGGTCCCGACGGGCTCGTGGCGATCGAGCGCGCCGCGGTCGATGCCGCTGGACGCGCCGTCGACAGCGTCGACCCGCAGCGGTCGCTCGTCGTGCTCGACGCCGTGCCGGCGGCGTCCGAACCGCTCGGCGCCGTGGGTGACGACGCGCTCGAGGCGGCCCGGCGAGCCGGCGCCATCGGCACGGCCGCCGTGCTGGTCGGCCTCGGCGATCGGATGCTCGAGCTCAGCGTCGGCTACGCCGCCGAGCGCAAGCAGTTCGGGGTGCCGATCGGGTCGTTCCAAGCCGTGAAGCACCACCTCGCCGACGCCACGCTGGCCAACGAGTTCGCCAAGCCCCTGGTGCGCCACGCCGCTGCCATCGCCTCGGGCGTCGCCGCCGACCCGGCGCACCCGGTGCCGGCCGAGCCGGCGGTGGCGGCGTCGATGGCCAAGGCGGCGGCGTCGGATGCGGCGCAGGTCGTGGCCGCCCAGGCGCTGCAGTGCCACGGCGCCATCGGGTACACGGTCGAGTACGAGCTGCACCTCTACCTGAAGCGCACCTGGGCGCTGGCGGAGGCGTGGGGCAGCGCCGCCTGGCATCGTGAGCTGCTGGCGCGCCGCCTGCTGGACGCTTGAGTCGGATCGACGAACGGAGACCACCATGGCCGAGGCCTACATCATCGACGCCGTGCGCACGCCGGTGGGCCGGCGCGGCGGCGGGCTGAGCCAGCTGCACCCGGCAGATCTGGGCGCCGTGCCGCTGACGGCGCTGTTCGAGCGCGTCGACGTCGATCCGGCTGCTGTCGAAGATGTGATCTACGGCTGCGTCGACACCATCGGCCCGCAGGCCGGCGACATCGCCCGCACGTGCTGGCTGGCGGCCGGGCTGCCCGAGCACGTGCCCGGCACCACCATCGACCGCCAGTGCGGCAGCTCGCAGCAGGCGGTGCACTTCGCCGCCCAGGCGGTGATGAGCGGGACGAGCGACCTGGTCGTCGCCGGCGGCGTGCAGAACATGTCCGCCATCCCGATCAGCTCGGCGATGCTCGTCGGGGAGCAGTTCGGGTTCGCCGACCCCTTCTCGGGCTCGGTCGGGTGGCAGCGGCGCTACGGCGACCAGGAGGTCAGCCAGTTCCGCTCCGCCGACATGATCGCCGAGCGCTGGGACTGCAGCCGGGCCGAGATGGAGGACTTCGCCGTCGAGTCGCACCGCCGGGCCGTGCAGGCCATCGACGAGGGGCGCTTCGACGGCCAGATCGTCGCCGTCGGCGAGTGCACGACCGACGAAGGCCCGCGCCGCGAGCAGAACATGGACAAGATGCGCAGCCTCCCGACGCTGAACCCCGACGGCCGGGTCACCGCCGCCGTGGCATCGCAGATCTCGGACGCGTCGGCGGCGCTGCTCATCGCCTCGGAGCAGGCGGTGCGTGATCACGGCCTGACCCCTCGGGCCCGCATCCATCACCTGAGCGTGCGTGCCGACGACCCGGTGTGGATGCTCACGGCACCGATCCCCGCCACCCGTCACGCCTTCGCCAAGACGGGCATGTCCATGGACGACATCGATCTGGTCGAGATCAACGAGGCGTTCGCCTCGGTGGTGCTGGCGTGGCAGAAGGACCTCGACGTGGACCCGGCCAAGGTCAACGTCAACGGCGGCGCCATCGCCCTCGGCCACCCCCTGGGCGCGACGGGGGCGCGGCTGATGACGACGCTGCTCAACGAGCTGGAGCGCACCGGTGGCCGCTACGGCCTGCAGACCATGTGCGAGGGCGGCGGTCAGGCCAACGTGACGATCATCGAGCGCCTCTGACCCCCGCCGGTGGGCAGGACCCCGCTCAGCGGTCGCGGCAGTCCACGACCGGGGGCGGGTCCGACGTCGGCGCGGAGATCGGGTCGCGGGTCGTCGTGAAGTCGAGGGTGGCGGCCAGGTTGTTGGCGGTGCGGTCGCGCAGCGTCATCGGCTCGAGCCCCCAGCGCCACTCCATCATCTTGAGCACCGAGCAGTGCTCGTAGGGGCCGCTGTGGTCCACCTGCGCCGCGGCGAACGGGCTGATGGTGATGGCGGGGACGCGCCCGCCGAGGATCGTCAGGTCCGGCTTGTGCTCGATGTCGGCCGGCAGCACGGTGTCGTCCTGCACGCGCGGCGGCGGGACGTGGTCGAAGAACCCGCCGCCCTCGTCGAAGTTCACGACGGCGACGAGGCGCTCCCATTGCGGGCTCTGGGCGAGCAGGTCGTGCACCTCGCCCAGGAAGGCGTCGCCCACCTGGACCGAGCCGGACGGGTGCATCGAGTTGGTCTGGTCGTCGATGAGCTCCTCGATGGCGAAGTCCGGGTCGACGAAGCAGATGTTGGGCAGCGTGCCGGCGGCGGCGTCGGCACGGAACCGGTCGAAGGTGTAGCTGATGTCGTCGTAGCGCTTCGACGCGAACAGGCCGGTCATCGGCTCTTCGATGGCGTAGTAGCCGGCGGTGAGCCCGGCGGCCTTGGCGCGGTCGAAGATCGTCGTCTGCAGGTGTGACGGCCGGGGGTCGCCGGGGTTGCGCGGGAAGGTGCCGGTCTCGACGACGTCGGTGGTGGCGCACAGCTGGTAGAGCCGGTTGGGCCAGGTCGGGCCCATCACCGACGAGAAGTAGTTGTCGTAGGTGGTGTACCCCCGCGCCAGGGCCGCCAGGATCGGCAGGTCCCGGTCGGTGTAGTAGCCGATGGGGTAGTGGTCGCCCTCGGGCTGGGTGAGCAGGAAGCCGTCGTTGGCCCCGTCGTTCCAGTGCGTGCGCATCGCCTGCACGTCGTGGTCCGGCCCGGTGTAGCCGCAGCCCTGCCAGTCCGGGGCCAGGGCCCAGGTCGACTGCTCGTGGCCGGCGGCGTCGCGGTAGGTGAGGTCCGCCTGCTTGCCGTCGGCCCCCGGGAGCCAGCCGAGGACGTGGTCGAAGGAGCGGTTCTCCATCATCAACACGACGACCGTGTCGAACGGCGCCGTCGACGGATCGGGCAGCGGCCGGGTGCCCGAGGTCGACCGGCCGGCGGTCGTGCCCGGACCCGCCGTCGTCGTGTCGGACGCGCACCCGACGCCGAGCGCCGCGGCAGATGCCGCGGCGGCGGCGGAGGCGAGGAACTGACGACGGTCCAGTGGGCTCATGGCCGGCCGTCGCTCACGGCAGGTGCGTGGCGTCCGCCGGGCAGTTCTCGGCGGGCTCGGGCGTGAAGTCCGGCAGCGTGATGGGATCACGCCGGGTCGTGAAGTCCAGCGTCTCGCCGATGTTCAGCGCCGTCTTGTCGCGCAACGTCATCGGTTCCAGGCCCCAGCGCCACTCGATGAACTTCAGGATCGAGCAGTGCTCGTACGGTCCGGCCGTCTCG
Source organism: Acidimicrobiales bacterium (assembly GCA_020439175.1). GTDB lineage: Bacteria > Actinomycetota > Acidimicrobiia > Acidimicrobiales > Acidimicrobilacustridaceae > JAGQTE01. Next base: position 6,583 of record JAGQTE010000153.1, read on the forward strand.
ATCTTGCGCGGGGCGAACGGGCTGATGGCGATGGCCGGGACCCGGAAGCCCAGGATCGTCAGGTCCGGGTGCGGGCCCGGGCCGGGCAGCACGGTGTCGTCCTGGACGCGCGGCGGCGGCACGTGGTCGTAGAACCCGCCGGCCTCGTCGAAGTTCAAGAAGGCGACCATCCGCTCCCACTGGGGGCTGCTGACCAGGGCGTCGTGCACCTCGGCGACGAACCCCTCGGCGACGCGCACGCTGCCGTACGGGTGGTAGTCGTTCGAGGTGCCGTTGAACTCGGCGTGCGCCGTGTAGTCCGGGTCGATGAACACCACGTTGGCGAGCTTGCCGTCCTTGGCGTCGGTCAGGAACTGCTCGTACGGGTAGGTGATGTCGTCGTACTTCTTGGAGGCGAACAGGCCGGTCATCGGCTCGCCCCACGTGTAGTACGCGGCGGTGAGGCCGGCATCGCGCACGCGGTCGAAGATGGCGGTCTCGAGCTGCACGGGTCGGGGCTGGTCGGGTTCGGGGAAGAAGCCGGTGATGTCGAGGTCCGTGGTGGCGCACAGCTGGTAGAGCCGGTTGGGCCAGGTCGGGCCGAGCATCGACGAGAAGTAGCTGTCGTAGGTGGTGTAGCCCTGGGCGAGGGCGGCCAGGATGGGCAGGTCGGTCGGTCCGTAGTACCCGATCGGGAACAGGTCGCCGACCGGCTGCGTCTTCAAGAAGCCGTCGCACTTGCCGTCGTCCCAGTGCTCGGCCATCGCCTGCCAGATGTGGAACGGGTCCTGGAGGTCGCAGCCCTGCCAGTCGGGCGCCAGGGGGTAGGTCTCGTGCATGTTCCCCTGGCTGTCCTCGTAGCTGAGGCCCGCCTGCTTGCCGTCGGCACCGGGCAGCCATCCGAGGAAGTGGTCGAACGACCGGTTCTCCATCATCAGGATGACGACGGTGTCGAACGGTGCGTCGGCGGGGTTGGGCAGCCCGACGGTGCCGGCGGTGACCGGCTCGGTCGTGGTGCCGCCGGCGGTGGTGGTGTCATCGGCAGCGCAGCCGGACAGCCCGATGGCGGCTGCGCCGGCGGCGCCGGCGGCGGCGCCGAGGAATTGACGACGGTTCAGCGGGCTCATGGGAGCGCTCCTCCGAGGTGTTGCCGAGGTGGTCGGCGCCTGACGGTAGCCGCTTCACCACGCAGCGGACATGGAGCCCCGGGTCCGGAGCGCCCCTCAACGGGGCAGCAGGGTCGCCCACTCGTCGAGCCGGGGCAGGACCTCGTCGCGCGGCGCCGACGGCACGCGGAACACGCACTCGGTGACGCCGATGCGGGCGAAGTGCTCGAGCTTGCCGGGGTCGGGCAGCGATCCGAACGGCACGATCTCGAGCGAGGCGGGGTCGCGGCCCGCAGCCTCGGCGGCGGCGTGCAGCTGCGGGATCGCCTCGCCGAGCCCGGCACCGCCGATGGGGATCCAGCCGGCCCCGTACTCGACCACCTGGGCGAAGAGCTTCGGGCCGGCGCCGCCGCCGACGAGGACGGGCGGACCGGGGCGTTGCACCGGCTTGGGCCACGACCAGCTGGGGCTGATCGCCACGTGCTCCCCGGTGAACCCGGCGATGTCGTCGGCCCACAGCGCCTGCATGGCCAGCACGTGCTCGCGGCACACGGCACGGCGGTCGGCCATCGTCACGCCGTGGTCGGCGAGCTCGTCGGCGTTCCAGCCGAAGCCGACGCCCAGGACCACCCGTCCGCCGGAGAGGTGATCGAGCGTGGCGACCGCCTTGGCGGTGACGATCGGCTCGCGCTGGGCCGGCAGCAGGATGCCGGTGCCGAGGCGCAGGCGCTCGGTGACGGCGGCGGCGGCGGCCAACGCCACCAGCGGGTCGAGCGTGCGCTTGTACTCGGGCGCCAGCTCGGCGTCGCCGGTCGGCGGCGGGGTGACCCGGCTGACCGGGATGTGGGTGTGCTCGGGCAGGTAGAGCGAGTCGAAGCCCCGGGCCTCGGCCTCGCGACCGAGCTCGGCGACGTCCATCGACACGTCGGTGGCGAACATGGTGATCCCGTAGCGCATCGCCGATGCACGGTAGGCGGTTTTTGACGACCCGTCAGATTCCGGGGGACGATGCCGCCATGACGGGAATCTGCGATGGACGGGTCGTGATCGTGACGGGTGCCGGGCGTGGCCTCGGCCGGGCCCACGCGCTGGCGTTCGCCGCCGAGGGCGCCAAGGTCGTGGTCAACGACCTCGGTGCCGAGCTCGACGGCTCGGGCGGGTCCACCGGCCCGGCGGGCGAGGTCGTGGACGAGATCCGGGCCATGGGCGGCGAGGCGGTGGCCAACGGCGCCGATGTGGCCGACTGGGAGCAGGCGGCGGCGATGGTCGCCCAGGCCGTCGACACGTTCGGGCAGCTCGACGTCCTGGTCAACAACGCCGGGTTCCTGCGCGACCGCATGCTCGCCAACCTCGCCGAGGACGAGTGGGACGCTGTCGTGCGCGTGCACCTCAAGGGCCACTTCGCCCCGACCCGCCACGCCGTCGCCCATTGGCGGGACCGGGCCAAGGCCGGCGAGGAGGTGCAGGGGCGCATCATCAACACGTCGTCGGGCGCCGGGCTGCTCGGCTCGGTCGGGCAGGGCAACTACTCGGCCGCCAAGGCAGGCATCGCCGGGCTCACGCTCGTCGAGGCGGCGGAGTTCGGTCGCTACGGCGTGACCGCCAACGCCATCGCCCCGGCGGCGCGCACGCGCATGACCGAACAGGTCTTCGCCGACTCGATGGCGGCGCCGGGCGAGGGCGAGTTCGACGCCATGGC
>JAGQTE010000154.1 GCA_020439175.1 Acidimicrobiales bacterium
CCGAACTCACCATCGAATACGTCGCACCGCTCTGATCGACCGCCTGCCCAGACGAGTTGTCACCCCAACAATCCACCGCCCCCGCCGTCGTCACCGCACACGAATGCGCACCACCCGAACTCACCATCGAATACGTCGCACCGCTCTGATCGACCGCCTGCCCAGACGAGTTGTCACCCCAACAATCCACCGCCCCCGCCGTCGTCACCGCACACGAATGCGCACCACCCGCGCTGCTCTGCCGGAACGTGGCGCTGCCCTGGTCGACGGCCTGACCGGACGAGTTGTCACCCCAACAGTCGATTGCCCCGATCGCAGTCGTCACACAGCTGTGCCGGTCCCCCGACGCGAGCCCGACGTACCCGTAGAGGCGGCCGCTCGGGCCCCCGTACGCGCCATCCGGAATGGTCTTGCCCCAGCAGTCGATGTCGCCGGTCGTCATCAACGCACAGTTGTGCTCAGTGCCTGCGCTGATGGCGAGGTAAGCGGTCGTGGTTCGGTCAGCGTTCTGTCCCTTGGAGTTGCTACCCCAGCAGTCGACGGTTCCGACGGCCGTCAGCGCGCACGTGTGGAAGCCGCCGGCGGCGACCGCCAAGTACGTGGTGCTCGTTTGATCAGCTGACTGGCCCTGGTGGTTGTTGCCCCAGCAGTGGACCGTGCCTGCGGTGGTGAGCGCGCAGCTGTGCTGGTTGCCAACCGAGAGGGCGGTGTACGTGTCCGCCGATTGGTCCGCGGCTTGACCCTGGTTGTTGTACCCCCAGCAGTGAACCGCGCCTGCCGTCGTGAGCGCGCACGAGTGCAAGTTCCCGACACCAATGGCCGCGTAGGTCGTCGTCGTCTGGTCGACGGCCTGGCCGTACGTGTTGTCGCCCCAGCAGTGCACCGCACCGGCCGCCGTGATTGCGCACGAGTGTCGGTAGCCGGCCGCGACCGCGACGTACGTGTCCGATGTTTGGTCCGTGGCCTTGCCGAAGGTGTTGTTTCCCCAACAATCCACCGTGCCGGCAGTAGTGACGGCGCAGGCATGGTTAAGACCCGTCGCGACACTCGTGTAGGTCGTCGAGGTCTGGGGCACGCCCTGGTAGTCGCCGTTGTACCCCCAGCAGAAGACCGTGCCTGCGCTCGTGATCGCGCAGGTGAAGTCGTCACCAGAGGCGATGGCGGCACGCCGCGCACCGGGGTCCAAACGGGCCGCCGTCGTCGCTTCACTTCCGCCTGGCGGTGCGGCCTTTAGCGGTGACATCCCGCTGGCAGTCACGTTGACCAGCACCGTGATCAGGATCAACGCGAGGACTGCACGCCACACCATGGATCTGCAACGGGCTTTCGCAGCCATTGGTCCTCCGCCCTCAACCCTCACCGCGACGCCGGTCGCGGCCGCAGGCCTGCTCGAGAGTTGCCGTCCCTGTTCGGGAGGGTAGTCGTGAAGATGATGGGCAACCCGGCCGCGTCCGCACAACGCGGGCACTGTCTCCTCAGCGCTCGACGCGCACCAGGCTCGCCACGGCGTCGAGGTCCAAGGCCCAGCCCGGTCGGGTCGGCGGCGCCTCCGACACTCCGACGGCCGTGGCCGGGAAGCCGTCGACGATCGTGTGCGCCGCGAACGTCGAGCGTTGCTTGACGACCGAGCCGGCGAGCACGTGGCATCCGGCGCCGAGGGTCACCCAGTCGCAGACGTTGGCGCCGGGTTCGACGACGGTGCCCTCCCCCAGCTCGCATCCGTGGATCATGCAGCCGGGGCCGATGAGCACGCCGTCGTGGATGACGAGCTCGTTGTCGGGCAACAGGTGCAGCACGCTGTTCTCGAGGATCTGCACCCCGGCACCGATCCGCACCGGGCCGTGGCTGTCGCCCAGGATCCGCACGCCGGCGCCGATGATCGAGCCGGCGCCCACGGTGATGTCGCCCGTGAGCTCGGCGCTGTCGAACAGGACCGCCGACGGATCGACGGACGGTCGGCGATCACGAAAGCGGTAGAGGGTTCCCATGTCGGCTCCTGCGCCAGCGGTCGGTGGATGGGGCGTCGGCAGATGTGTCGCCGGGTCCGGGACGGAGAGATCGCCACCGCGCAGCCCGGCGAGTCGGTCCACGTCCTCGGCCGTGGCGGTGCGCACCACCCGTGCCGGGCTGCCGACGGCGACCGCGCCGTCGGCCAGGTGCATGCCGGCGGGCACGAGCGTCCCCTCGCCGAGGAAGACCCGGTTCCCGAGCTGCGCACCGGGCCCGATGATCGAGCCGTTGCCGATCTCGCACAGGTCGCCGACGGTGGCGCCGACGACCAGGCACCGGTGCCCGAACACGGTGCGCGCCCCGATGCGCACCGGCGCCGACGGCGTGCCCACCACCACGCTGTTCTCGAGCACCGCCGAACCGGCGCCGATCGCGACGGCGTCTCGGTCGGCGGCGCGCACCACCGTCCCCGGCGCCAGGTACGTGCCCGGTCCCAACGCCACCCGCCCGACCAGGCGGGCGCTGGGCGCCACCACCACCGCTGCGGTCGGTCCGGGCACGCCTGCGGGCTCATCGGTCATCGGCGCATCGATCTTCCGAGGCTACCGACGAGATCGGCGACGAGCTGCCCGACGCGACGTGTGGCGAGAGCCTCGCCGGGACGCCGCAGGACGGCGCCGCGGTCACCTACGCTCGGCGGCCATGCCCCTCAACGGCGGGAAGATCCTCGGCGGCACACGCTTCTTGTTCGTCATCGCCTTCGTGGCATCGCTGGTCACCTCGGCGGCGCTGTTCATCTTCGCCGGGTTCCTCGCCGTCCACTACGTGTGGGACCTGGTCCGGGAGGGCGGACGGGGCGAGCTGGGTACCAAGCACTTCATCGCCGAGGCGGTGCAGATCGCCGACGTGGTCCTGATCGCCACGGCTCTGTACACCGTGGCCTTCGGCCTGTACGGCATCTTCCTGGGCAGCTCCGACGAGCTCCCGCGCTCCGTGCGCATCCACACGATCGACGAGCTGAAGGCATCGCTGGTGAAGGTGACCGTGGTCGCCCTGGGCGTGTACTTCCTGGGCACGGCGTTCGGCTCGGGCGGTGAGGTGGCGTTGCTGGAGGTCGGGGTCGGCGTCGGCGCCGTGATCCTGGCGCTCGCGGCGTTCCTGTGGGCCGAGGGCAAGGCGCACGAGTCGCACCAGGCCGGAGGCTCCGACCCCACCTGAGCACCCCCTACCCGGCGTCGCCCGCCGTTCTGGTGCTGCATCCGGTCGCCAAACCGACCAGGTGCACGACCAGTACGCGTTCGTGGGGTGGTCAGGCCGTGGCCACGGACCAGTCGACGCTCGGCATGTCGCGGTACAGGCGTTCGAGCTCGTAGAAGGCCCGCGTCTCGTCGCCGAAGACGTGCACGACGAAGTCGCCGTAGTCCAACAAGATCCACTCGCCGCTGTCGAGGCCTTCGACCCGCAGGGGCTTGGGGCCGCCGACGGCGACGACGCGCTCCTCGACCGTCTCGGCGATCGTGCGCACCAGCCGCGAGTTGTGGGCGCTGGTGATCACGAACCAACCCGTGATCTCGAGCACCGCGCCCACGTCGAGCACCACGGTGTCCTTGCCCTGCTTGTCGTCTGCCGCACGGGCGGCCTCGCAGGCCCACGCCAGCGGGTCGGCTGCCGCAGCCTTCGTCGCCTCAGCCACCGGACGCTCCCGACACGATCGACGTCGACGTGCCGACGATGGCGGCCGTGCCCTGCGTGAGCGGCACCTGCTGCTGGGCGACGGGCAGCGCCGCCCAGTCCTGGCCGAGGATGACCGTGACGTCCACGGCCGATCCCTGAGCCTCGGACTTCTCGACCTCGCCCACGCCCAGCGCGCCGCGCATGGTCTCGGCGGCCGGCCGCATGGCGTCGTCGTAGTAGATGACCTTGGTGACGGCGTTGTCGAAACTCGTGGCGTTGCCGATCGAGGTGATCTCGCCGCCGGCGTACACGAGCAGCGGCGAGGCCGGCAGGCCGTGGTTCAGCTGTCCCGTCCCGTCGAAGAGCTGGATCCGCACCCGCGCCCCGGGCGGCGCGCCGACGGGGAACGGGATGACCGTCACCATCAGCTGATCGGTCTGCGGCTCCAGGGGCACGTAGACCTTGTCGAACTCGCTGCCGCCGGGCAACGACGCCGGCTCGACCGGCAGCGTGGCGATCTGCACCTGGCGGTCGGCGAGGCGGCTGAGGAAGTAGCCGAGGCCGCTGTCGGTCTCGCCGGGCAGCGCGCCCTCGCCCTTGGCGGCGATGGCGGCGAGCCACGCCTTCCAGAACCACTCGTAGCGATCCATGCGGTTGAGGTCGTCGCTCACCGTGTTGCGCGTGGTGAGGTACAGCCCCGCCTGATCGGCGGCGAGGTTCAGCTCCCCCCGGTCGAACCGGACCTCGCCGGCGCGCACCGGATCTCCGTTGTCGAAGGTCAGCGGCGCGACCGGCGCCAGCAGCGCGCCCAGTTGGTCCGGCGTGAGGGTGGCGTGCTCCCCCATCCCGGCGTTGAGCATGGCGCCGACCATGTCGGCCATGCCCTGCGCCCCACCGTCGGCATACGCCTTGGCCGGCACCGTGTTCTCGTCGGTGCCCGGCACCGGGCCCACCGTGTTGGGGTGCATGGTCACGATGCCGCCCGACGACTCGCCCGACAGGCTCAGCACCGACACCGCCGCCAGCGCGCCGTCGGCGTCGACGAACCCGACGGCCATGGTCTCGGTCGGCTCGACCAGCGCCTGCCAGCCCGGGTCGCTCTCGGCGACATCGGTCTGCACCCGGGTCGAGTCGTTGCTCTCGAGCACGGTGCGGTACCCGACCCACACCAGCACCGGCACGACCAGGACGAGGACGAGGATCGTGGCCGGGAAGCCCCACCGCCACCAGCCCGACGGCTCGTCCCGCCAGGACCGTTGGGCGGTGACGCGACGTCGGGGCGCGCTGGCGCCGCTGGCCAACAGCGCCAGGCCGGCGCCGTCGTCCTCGTCGAGGTCGGTCGCCGCCGCCTGCGCCGGGACGGCGCCAGCCGCTGCCCCGTCGGTCGACGCACGGCCTGCAGCCCGAGTCGGCGCCGGCGACGCCTCGGCGGTCGGTGCCACATCGCCGCGCTTGCGCACGACGATCGACCCCAGGTCGAGCAGGGCGTCGATCTCGTCGGGCGTCAGCGTCCGGTCGGGATCGGTGCGACCCGACGGGGGCGTCGACCCGTCGTCGATGGCGGGGGTCGGACCGCTCGGCGGACCCACGAACGTCGACAGGTCCTGGGCGACGTCGTCGACCAGCGCGCTGAGCGCCAGCTGCTCATCGGTCGGCGGGTCGCCGGGCGTCGCGCTCGTGCTCTCGGCGCCAGGGTCGTCGGTCGTGTCGCTCACCAGTGGTTCCTCGCCCGCGTGGGCGCCTGCGACCGCACCGCCGAGCTCACGCGAGCCCCACACGATAGAGCCCGTGCTCGACGATGAACGAGCCCACCTCGTCGGGGACCAGCCGGCGGACGTCGGCGCCCGCAGCGACCGCCGAGCGCACCGCCGTGCTCGACACGTCGGCGGCGTCGATGTCGACCCGCACGAACGGCCATCCGTCGGGCAACGTGACATTGACACCCGGCCGGCACACCACGACGAGCTGGCAGAGCGCGGGGAGGTCTGCGGCGCGATGCCAGGTCTCGATGCCCGCCGCCGCGTCCTCGCCCAGGATCAGCACCAGGTCGTCGTCGGGGTGGGCCGCCCGCATGGTCTCGAGCGTGTCGACCGTGAAGGTCGGCCCGCCGCGACGCAGCTCCAGGTCGCTCACGACCAGGCCGTCGTGACCGGCCACCGCCAGCTGCGTCATGGCCAGGCGCAGCTCGGGCGCCGTCACCGCTCGGTCGCCGGACTTCTGCCACGGGTCGTGGGCGACGACGAGCACGACCTCGTCCAGCCCGAGCCGCCGGCGCACCGCCTCGGCGGCGATGACGTGGCCGAGATGGGGCGGGTCGAAGGTGCCGCCCAGGATGCCGCGCCGTCGGCGCGCCGACGCCGGAGTTCTGCCCACGGGCGCAGGAGTGTAGGACCGAAGGGGGAACACCTCGCCGCGGCCGGCGGTTGGACCGGGCATCTACAGCATCGCCCCCCAAAACGTCGCAGCGGTGACCGATGTCACCGGGAGGTTTGGAACAATTCAGGCATTCGAAACAGTTACGCCGGTGATATTTCGCTTGCCGATCAGCCCGGCGGCGTGTCGACGATGGGGAGCGTCGACAGCACCCGCCGGCGCTGCACGATCGGCAGACGAGACGCACACCAACAACGTCGGCGACCACCCGGCAGAACGGAACAGGTGACATGAGCGATTCGGTCGGCCAGTACCTCAACGAGATCGGCCTCGTCCCCCTCCTCACCGCGCAAGAGGAGCGGGAGCTCTCCCAGACCATCGAGAAGGGCCGCGACGCGGCCGACCGGCTCGAGCGCGGCGAGCGCGGGCGCGAGCTGCAACGGGCCGTGCGCGACGCCGCCGCCGCCAAGGACCGCTTCATCAGGGCCAACCTGCGGTTGGTCGTCAGCATCGCCCGGCGCTACCCGCTCCCGAGCGGGATGGAGCTGCTCGACCTCATCCAGGAGGGCAACCTCGGGCTCGAGCACGCCGTGGACAAGTTCGACTGGCGCAAGGGCTTCAAGTTCTCGACGTACGCCACGTTCTGGATCCGCCAGGCCATCGGCCGGGCGCTCGACCAGAAGGCGAGCCTGGTGCGCCTGCCCGGCGACCGGTCGGCCAGCCTCCGTGCTGCGCTGCGGGCCTCGTCGGGCGACGCCGACCAGCTCGACGACGACCACGCCGAGCTGCATCGCCTCACGACGCCGACCTCGCTCGACCGCACGGTGGGCGCCGAGGACGGCAACGAGCTCGTCGACCTGCTCGCCGACGCCAACCCGGGCCCGGAGACCCAGGTGATCGCCGCCGCCGAAGAGGACATGATCCACGACCTGCTGTCCGTGCTGGAGCCCCGGGCCAAGTACGCGGTCGAGCAGCGCTTCGGGCTCGCCGACGGTCGACGCCGGTCCTACCGCGAGGTGGGCGAGGAGCTGGGCGTCACCGCCGAGGCGGCGCGCCGCCTGGTCAAGCGTGCCGTGATCACCGTGCGCGACCACGCGCCCGAGGTGGCGCCGGACATCATCGACGCCGCCTGACGACGAGCCCCGCGCCGAACCGCTTTGCGGTTCGGCCCCAGAACCGGCACCCTTTTCCCATGTCCGAGACCTGGACCCCCACCTCGTGGCGCACGCGCGTCGCCGAGCAGCAGCCCGACTGGCCCGACCGCGCCGAGCTCGACGCCGTCGCCAAGGCCATCGGCGGCTATCCACCGCTCGTGTTCGCCGGCGAGACGCGCTCGCTCGGCGAGGACCTCGGCCGCGTCGCCCGGGGCGAGGCCTTCCTGCTCCAGGCCGGCGACTGCGCCGAGTCGTTCGACGCCTTCTCGGCCGACGCCATCCGCGACAAGCTCAAGGTCATCCTGCAGATGGCCGTCGTGCTCATGTACTCCTCGAGCGTGCCGGTCGTGAAGGTCGGCCGCATCGCCGGCCAGTTCTCCAAGCCGCGGTCGTCGCCCACCGAGACCATCGACGGCGAGTCGCTGCCGTCGTTCCGCGGCCATCTGGTCAACGACATCGCCTTCTCGCCCGACGCCCGGCGACCCGATGCGCAGCGCCTGCTCACCGCCTACCAGCAGTCGGCGGCGACGCTGAACCTGCTGCGGGCGTTCACCAAGGGCGGGTTCGCCGACCTCGCCCGCGTGCACGCCTGGAACCAGGAGTTCGTCACGTCGAGCGCCGAAGGGCGGCGCTACGAACAGGTCGCTGACGAGATCGACCGTGCCCTGCGGTTCATGGGCGCCGCCGGCATCGTGCCCGAGCGCCATCCGGCGCTGCACGAGGTCGACTTCTACACCAGCCACGAGGCGTTGGTGCTCGAGTACGAAGAGGCGCTGACCCGGCAGGACTCCATCTCCGGGGGTTGGTACGACTGCTCGGCGCACATGCTCTGGATCGGTGAGCGCACGCGCGATCCCGATGGCGCGCACGTCGAGTTCCTCTCCGGCGTGGGCAACCCCATCGGCTGCAAGATCGGCCCGAGCGCCACCGCCGACGAGGTCGTGGCGCTGTGCGCGCGCCTCGATCCCGGCAAGACGCCCGGCCGTCTCACGCTGATCTCTCGCATGGGCAAGGACAAGGTCGCGTCCGCCCTCCCGCCGCTGCTGCGTGCGGTGCGCGACGCCGGGCACCCGGTCGTGTGGGCCTGCGACCCGATGCACGGCAACACCTTCACGGCGCCGAACGGGCTCAAGACCCGTGACTTCGACGACGTGCTGGCCGAGGTCGCCGGCTTCTTTCGAGCGAACGCCGAGGTCGGGACCTGGCCTGGCGGCGTCCACGTCGAGCTCACGGGCGACGACGTCACCGAGTGCCTCGGCGGAGCCGAGCAGATCGCGCACGAAGATCTGGGCACCCGGTACGAGACCATGTGCGACCCGCGCCTCAACGCGCGGCAGTCGCTCGATCTCGCCTTCCGCGTCGCCGAGCTGCTGCGCGGCTGAGGTCGCACGCCGCCTCGGCGGGCCGTGTGGCCGACGCCACGCGCCCAAATGTTGAGTTGGCGGGTCAGGATTGCTACAAAATGGGGAATACCTGATCGGATTAGTCGGTTTTTGACTCCCGATCGTACGAGGCGGGGCAGACCGGCCCCCGGAGGGACCCCATGCGACACCGCGAGATCGACCCGGCACAGCTCGCCGACATCGAGAAGTTCGAAGACATGCTGGCCAAGTACCTGGCCGGCGAGATCCCCGAGGACGTCTTCCGGGTCTTCCGCCTCAACAACGGCATCTACGGCCAGCGCCAGGGCGGCCACAACCAGATGGTCCGGGTCAAGGTGCCCTACGGCAAGCTCGAGCCCGAGCAGCTCGAGTACTTCGGCCATCTGGCCGACACCTACTCACGCGGTTGGGGCCACATCACCACCCGGCAGAACCTGCAGTTCCACTTCGTCCAGCTGGAGCAGGTGCCGCAGGTCATGCGCGAGCTCGCCGCCGTCGGCCTGACCACGCGCGAGGCCTGCGGCGACACCGTCCGCAACGTGATGGGCTGCCACCTCGCCGGCGCCTGCCCCTTCGAGGCGTTCGACATCAGCCCGTGGGCCGAGGCGACGTTCCAGCACTTCCTGCACCACCCGTTCGGCCAGCGCCTCCCGCGCAAGTTCAAGATCAACTTCTCCGGCTGCGAGACCGACTGCGGCCAGGCGATGTTCAACGACGTCGGCGTCATCGCCGCCACCCGCACCACCGAGTCCGGTGAGCTGGAGCAAGGCTTCCGCGTGTACGTCGGTGGCGGGCTCGGCGCCAACCCCCACCCGGCGATGGCGCTCGAGGACTTCACCGCCAAAGAGGACCTGCTCCCCACGATCGAGTCGATCCTGCGGGTGTTCGAGCAGGTCGGCAACCGCAAGAACAAGCTGCGCGCCCGACTGAAGTGGGCCATCGAGACGATGGGCTTCGACGTCATCCAGGAGCGGATCCTGGCGACGCGCAAGCTGCTGCCCGCCTCGTCGTCGTGGCCCGGCGGCATCCCCGAGATCGTCGCCAAGCAGGGCGACGCTCCCGCCGGCCGCCGCAGCGATGTCGAGCCGACGCCGATGGGCCAGGGCACGCCGGTCGCCATCCGGGGCACCACGGCGTACGAGCGCTGGCAGGACGCCAACGTCGTGCGCGGCACGGCCAAGGGCACCGTCAGCGCCTACGCCTACGCCCGGCTCGGCGACATCACCTCCGACCAGTTCCGTGCCCTGGCCTCGATCCAGCGTGAGCTCGGGCTCGAGGTGCGGGCCACCAACCGGCAGAACTTCGTGTTCCGTGGGCTCAGCGAGCAGCAGCTGCCGACGCTGTACGCCCGGCTGGAGGCGATCGGCATGGCCGAGCCCGGGGCCGAGCTGGCGCGCGACGTCGTGGCGTGCCCCGGCGCCGACACGTGCAACCTCGCCGTGACCCAGTCGCGCGGCCTCGCCGACGCCATCGGCACCGCGCTCGAGGACGCCGGGCTGGCCGAGGTCGGCGGCGTCCGGGTCAACATCTCCGGCTGCACGAACTCCTGCGGTCAGCACCATGCCTCCGACATCGGGTTCTTCGGTGCCGAGCGACGCGCCCACGGCCAGAGCGCCCCGGGCTACCAGATGTTGCTCGGCGGCTACGTCGGCGAGGAGCAGATCCACTTCGGCGAGAAGGCGCTGCGCCTGCCCGCCCGCAACGCCCCCGAGGCCACGGTCGCCGTCGTGCAGCGCTTCGCCGGCGAGCGCACCGCCGGCGAGTCGTTCCGCCAGTGGATCGAGCGTTCCGGCGGCGTCGGCACCATCGCCGACGGCCTGCGCCACCTCGACGAGTTCCCCGCCCCGGACGCCAACCCCGACTTCTACGTCGACTTCGGCGAGACCGGCCCCTACGTCGCCGAGGTCGGCGACTCCGAGTGCGCGACATGACGGAGCAGACGATGACCGACGTCACGACCCCGGCGCGGACGCCGCGTGCGCCCGAGGACTTCACCGACGCCGAGCTCGCCGAGCTCTCCGTGGAGTTCGAGCGCCTCCCGGCGTCGAAGATCATCCAGTGGGCGGTCGACAACTTCGCGCCGCACCTGGCGCTCACGGCATCGATGACCGACGCCGTCCTGATCGACCTCGCCACGAAGGTCTACCCCGAGATCGAGGTCGTGTTCATCGACACCGGCTACCACTTCCCCGAGACGCTCGACACCGTCGAGCAGGTACGGCGGCGCTACGGCCTCAACCTCAAGATGATGACCGTGCCCCTGCACGACGAGGAGCTGTGGAAGGCCGACCCGGAGAACTGCTGCTCGGCGGTCAAGGTCGGCCAGCTCGACCGGGCCTTGCTGGGCAAGGGCGCCTGGATGAGCGGGTTGCGCCGCACCGAGGCGGACTCCCGGGTGCAGGCACCGCTCGTGGCACGCGACCTGCGCGGCCTGATCAAGGTGAACCCGATCGCCCTGTGGAGCGACGACGACGTGTGGGGCTACATCCGCGACAACGACGTGCTCTACAACCCGCTGATCGACGCCGGCTACCTCTCGATCGGCTGCATGCCCTGCACGACCCTGCCGACCGACCCGGACGACCCCCGGTCGGGACGATGGGCCGGGCGCGACAAGACCGAGTGCGGCCTGCACCAGTGACGACCTGCCCGCTTTGACCCTCCGGGGTGGTCGCGCAAGGATGCGGCCGTGACGGAAACGACCGCTGCGGCGGCGACCACCCGGCCCGCGGGCGCCGAGGACGTGCCCACGCGGGTGTTGGCCCTCGGCATGGTGCACCACGACGGCACGCTGCTGGCCGGCGAGCTGTACCCCGTGGCCGAGGCCTGCGGACAGAGCGGCGACCAGGTCCGCTCGTGCCTGCGCCGCCTGGTGTCCGAAGGGCTGTTCACCCGGACGGGGGAAGGGCGCGACGCGGTGTACGCCGCAACCGACGAGGGCGTGCGCGCCCTCAGCTCGACCCTCGAGCGCACCCGCCTCGCCTACCACCAGGACGCGTCGGGCAGGGGCTGGGACGGCCGCTGGCATCTGGTCGCGTTCGCCATCCCCGAGTCCCGGCGCGGTGCCCGCGACGCGTTTCGCGACCGGCTGCGCGAGCTCGGCGGCGCCGCGGTGCAACCCGGCCTCTACGTGTCACCGCACCGCTGGGAGCACGACGTGGTGGCAGCCGCCGAGGAGCTGGCCGTGCGCAGCCACGTCTCGACCGCCACGTCGGACACGCTCGACGTGTGCGGCACGACCGACCCGCGCGCCATCGCCGCGGACCTGTGGCCGATCGACGAGGTCGCCCAGCGCTACCGGGCGTTCTGCGACGCGTACCGGACCATCCCCGAGACCCTGGAGCAGATGCGACGCGACCGCCGGCGTCTGAGCGAAGCCGAGTTCCTCCCGGGGTCGCTGATCATCGGCATCAAGTTCGCCGAGTGCTTCAACGCCGACCCCCTCCTGCCCCCGGAGCTGCTCCCGCGGCCGTGGCCGGGACGCGAGGCCCGAGACCTGCTCGCTCGGAGCCGGCGCATCAGCGTGCTGCTGCGCGAGCAGCACGACAAGCCGAAGCTGTTCGCGCCCATCGACGACGTGATCGACACCATCTGACCATGTCTCGTTCCCACCCTCGCCGCACACGCCTCCGCGCCGCCCTCACCACGGCCGCGCTCGTGGTCGCCACCGGGCTCACCGGAGCGTGCGCTGCCGAGAACCCGACCACGCCGACGACGACGCAGGCGCCGGGCACCACCGGCGCCACCCAGGGCACGGCCGCCCCGGGGGCGGCGACGACGATCGACCCCGACGACGTCGACACGGTGGTCGAACCTGTGGCCGTGCCGTTCTGGATCCGGGGCACGGTCGTCGGCAACGGCGCAGCCCGACCCCTGCCGCCCGACGTCGACAAGGTCCGGTTCGCCCTCGACCAGCTCCTCGCCGGGCCGACGCCCGAGGAGGAGGCCGCAGGGCTGCGGACCCTCATCCGCGCCGACACCACGGTGCTGAGCTTCGAGGTCGTCGACGGCATCGCCAAGGTCGGGTTCAACCGGGCGTTCCAGTCCGAGCAGACCCGGCCCCAGGTGGCACAGGTCGTCTTCACCCTCACCCAGTTCCCGGAGGTCGACGCCGTGCAGTTCACGGTGGACGGCACACCGAACGGTGCCATCGGCGTGCCCCCCATCGCCCGCGACGACCTCGAGGACATCACGCCCGAGGTGCTGGTCGAACGCCCGACCGTCGACCAGCACGCCGCCGGCAAGCTCCGCTACGAGGGCACCGCCATCACGCCGGACGGCAAGGTGCCGTGGCGTCTCGAGGCGCCCGACGGCACGGTCCTGCTCAGCGGCGAGGACGAGGTGCGCGGCGGCGCGGGCCAGCGCGGCCGCTTCGTGGGAGCGATGGAGCTCCCGCCGGCGGCGGCCGGTCCGCACACCGCGGTCTTCGTCAGCCGCGACGCCGTGACGGGGGCCGAGAAGGACCTCATCCGCGTGCCGGTCGTGCTCGACGCCCCGTGAGCCGGTTGCCCCCGTCCGGCTTCCTCCACACCGCGCCACCTAAGGCGAACTCCTTGCCACACTGAGCGTTGGGACATATGCTCTGCGTGGTCGGGGATTCGGGGAACGGTGGGCCAGGCTCGGGGAACGACAACTCGGGGAGCAACCAAGGGGAACGGGCGGCGGTGGGTCGCCGCTCTGGCGCTGGTCGTTGCCGTCGCCGCCGGCGCATGCGCTGTGCCGTCGCGTCAC
>JAGQTE010000155.1 GCA_020439175.1 Acidimicrobiales bacterium
CGCCCTGCTGTGCAGCCTGACCGGTGAGCTGTCGGCGCGCGCCGTGCGCACGATCGTGGCCGAGCGCGCCGCCGTGCTGGTCGACGAGCACGGGCTGGAGCCGGGCCAGGCCGTGGCGCTCCAGATGCCCGACGGGCCCGAGGTGGCGCTGTGGCTGCTGGCGGTGTGGCGCGCCGGCGGCGTCGCCGTCCCGCTCAACGAACGCATGCCGGTCGTCGAGCGCGAGGAGGTGCTGGCCGACCTCGGCCCGGCGCTGGTCGTCGACGCCTCCGGCGAGCCTCGGGGCTGGGACGGCCCGGACGGCATCCGCTGGTACGAGCCGGGCACGGCGTTCGTGCTGTGGACGTCGGGCACGACCGGGCGACCGAAGCCGATCCTGCACACCCACGACGCCTACCTCGAGCTGATCGACCGGGTGCTGGCGCCACTGCGCGGCGGCGAGCCGGGACCGCCGAGCACCCTCGGCAAGCCCAACCTGATCCCGGTGTCGCTGGCGCTCAACGCCGGCATCTACAACCTGCTGTTCGGCCTGCGCGCCGGCGCGCCGCTGGTGCTGCTGGGGCGGTTCGAGCCGGCGGGCTTCGCCGAGCTGGTGCGCCGGTACGGCATCACCTCGACCGTCCTGCCGCCCGCGGCGATGGCGACGCTGACCGACGCCCCCGACGTCGCGGACCTGGCCCCGCTGCGCTACGTGCGCTCCATCACGGCGCCGCTCACCCCGCTCCAGGCCCGCCGGTTCACCGAGCGGTTCGGCGTCACGGTGCTCAACGGCTACGGCCAGGCGGAGATCGGCGAGGTCATCGGGTGGACGGCCGCCGACGCCCGGGCGCACCCGGACAAGATCGGCGCCATCGGTCGCCCCCACCCGGGCGTCGACGTGCGCCTCGCCGAGTCCGGCGAGCTGCTGGTGCGCCCGCCGCGCATGGCCGCCGGCTACGCCTCGGGCGACGACCTCGCCGACCGCATCGACGCCGACGGCTTCGTGCGCACCGGCGACCTGGCGACCATCGACGACGACGGCTTCGTGTGGATCGAGGGTCGCATCGCCGACGTCATCAACCGGGGCGGCAACAAGGTGGTGCCCGAGCAGGTCGAGGAGGTGCTGGCGCTCGACCCGGCGGTGCGGGAGGTGGCCGTGGTCGGCGTGCCCGACGAGCGCCTCGGCGAGGTGCCCGTGGCCTTCGTGGTGGGGGAGGGCTGGACGGCCGAGGATCTCGAGGCGTTGTGCCGCCAACACCTGGTGCCGTACAAGGTGCCGGTGGCGTTCGAGGCCGTGGCGTCGGTGCCGCGCACCGAGGTGGGCAAGGTGCGGCGCGCCGATCTGCGGGCGCGGTGGACGTCGTCGTGACCGGGCCTTCGCCGTACGACGGCTACGAGACCCTGGCGGTGTGGCGCGACGGACCCGTCGGCTGGCTGGTGTTCGACCGGCCCGAGGTCGGCAACGCCATCGACGCCCGCATGTTCGTCGAGCTGGAGCGGGCTTGGGCCGAGCTCGACGCCGATCCGGACGTGCGGGTCATCGTCAACACCGGCAACGGCGCCGCGTTCCAGACCGGGCTCGACGTGCGGCAGCTGGCCCGGGACCCGGCAGCGCTGAAGGCCTCGGCCCGCCAGACCCGCGACGCCGAGTTGCGCCTGACCGCCTGGCACTGCGGCGTTCGCACGCCGGTCATCGCCGCCGTCAACGGCACCTGCGCCGGCGGCGGACTGCACTTCGTGGCCGACGCCGACATCGTCCTGCTGGCGGCCGACGCCACCCTCGTGGACCCGCACGTGTCGGTCGGACAGGTGTCGGCCTACGAGACGATCGGACTCGTCACGAAGGCGCCGGCGGAGCCGATCCTGCGCATGGCGCTCGTAGGGCGTCACGAGCGGATGGGCGCGGCGCGGGCCGTGCAGCTCGGCATCGCCTCGGAGGTGGTGGACCCGCCGGAGCGCCTGCGCCAGCGGGCGGCGGAGCTGGCGGCGACGATCGCCCAGCGGCCGGCGGTTGAGCTCGAGGCGTGCAAGGCGGCGGTCTGGGCGGCCCTCGACCGGGTCGGTCGACCCTGTCACACCGACCGTGCAGACTGGCGCCCATGACCGCAACCTCCGCTGCAATCTTCGACAGCGGCCTCGACGCCTTCGGCGCCGTCGTCGCCCAGGTCCCCGCCGACGGGTGGGAGGCGTCCTCGCCGTGCGAGGGCTGGCGGGCGCTCGACGTCCTGGGGCACCTGTCCACCTCCATCGACTTCGGCATCTCGATCCTCGAGGGCCGTCAACCCACCTGGCCCGAGGCCGACCGCCCCGGCGACCTCATCGAGGGCGACCCGGTCGCCACCTGGGAGGCAACGGCGCAGCGGGCGCGCGGCGCCCTCGTCGGCGCCGACCTCGACCAGGTGATGGACACGCCGATGGGGCCCCGCACCGTCGCCGACCGCCTGGCGTTCCCGGGCATCGACCTGTACGTCCACGCCTGGGACATCGGCCGGGCCATCGGCGTCGACGTCGAGGTGCCCGACGAGGTCATCGAGTTCGCCCACCACTACATCGACCCGTTCCCCGACGAGATGCTGCGCGGCCCCAACGGCTCGTTCGGGCCCGAGGCCGACGTGCCCGACGATGCCACGCCCACCGAGGCGTTCATCGCCTGGACCGGCCGCGCCCCGCGCGGCTGAGCCGTCAGCTGCACCGCGCCGCGGTGACGGCGGGCGTCCTCCGGCCTAGGTGTCGTCGACGACGAGGCCCCGCTGGCGCAGCACGCCGAGGGCGCGCTCGCCCTGGTCGCGCATCATGGCGACGCAGGCATCGGATGCGCCGTCGCCGTCGCCGGACTCCATGGCGGCGACGATGGCCTTGACGCCGCGGTGCGCCGCAGCGACCGAGCCCGGCACCTCGGCGAAGAAGTTGCCGTGGATCAGCCCGGCCAGACCTCGTTGCACCGAGCGCAGCCGCGGCGAGTCGCCGAACTTGGCGGCGGTGCCCAGGAACCGTCCCATCAGCTGCTCGACCTCGTCCGGGTCCTTGGCCTTGCGCACCTCGGCGCCGATGGCGACGACGCGCGCCAGCACCTCGGGATCGGCCCGCTCGGTGGTGCGGCGCAGGGCGAACCCGTAGATGAGCCCGTACAGCTCGTAGTGGTCCAGCACGTCCTCGGCGCGCAGCGCGTGCACGAACGCCCCGCGGTGCGGCGTCATGTCGATGAGGCCCTCGTGCTCGAGCTGGAGCAGCGCCTCGCGCACGGGGATGCGGCTGACGCCGAGCCGCTCGGCCAGGTCCTCCTGGTTGAGGCGGTCCCCGGCGCGCAGGTCGCCCTGCCAGACCATCAGGCGGATCTGCTCGGCCGCCTGCTCGCCGGCGGTGCGCCGGTCGATGGCCATCAGTCCTCCCAGTCGGTGCGGTCCGCCACCGCCGGTTGCCGCCCGGTGCCCAGGGGGCTCAGCGGCGAGTCGAGCAGCACGATCCGGTCGCGGCTGCGCACGAGCTGTGCCGACTCACGCCGCCACCGCTCGAGCAGCCCGTCGCGGTGCCACGACCGCTCGTAGTCGGCCCACGACTGCCAGTCGGGCACCGCCCACAGCAGCACGACCTCGTCGTCGTTGCCGAGGGCCGTCTGCCAGGCGCCGGCGAGCTCCCACCCGAACTCGGCGTGGGTGCGGATGCCGTCGTCGCGCACCAGGTCGAGGTACTCGAGGTTGCGGCCCGGCTCGACGCCGACGATCTCGTGGGCGTAGCAGGCGCCGCGCACCTGCTCGGCGCAGAGCTGGTCGATGGTGCGGGTCCACGGCGCCGGCACCAGGATGCGGTCGTAGCCGCCCCGACGCATGTCGGCCGCCGCTGCCCACCACTTCGCCAACGCGGGGTCCTGCATCGTGGGGCTCGATGTCTCGAGCTCGAACGAGGCGGCCAGACCATCCCAGCCGTCCTCCTCCCAGATGTTGACCACCTGGGGCCACGGGCCGGTCGAGCCGAGCACGCCCCACACGCCGTAGCACAGCTGGTTGCGCTGCTCCTGGGCGGTCGGCGACCAGTTGGCCGTCATGTGGTGCATGTAGCGCGACCGGTTGTGGCCGATGATGTCGATGAACTCGTGGATGTAGACCTTGGTGTTCGCCGGCGGGTTCACAGCAGTCGGGTCGGGCATGATCATCCGATCTCGCATGCGGCCTTGGGGGGCCGGGGCACAGATCACATACTGTATCCAAACCGGCACGAGCCAGAGCGAGGTGCGGCGCAGCGCCGCAGGGGACCGAGGGGGAGATGGCGATGAGCGACACCGTGTGGCGGTCCGACGCCCAGTCGACGGTGACCGACCTGCTGGATCGGCGCCTGGCGTCCGACGCCGACGGGCCCTACCTCGACGTGATGGGGTCGACCTTCACCGCCGCCGAGATCGAGCGGACGGGCAACGCCATCGCCAACGGCCTGGCCGGGCTCGGCGTCGGCACCGGCGACCGGGTGGCCTCGCTGCTCGAGAACGACGCCCCGGCGGCGCTGTTCTGGTGGGGGGCGATCAAGGCCAACGGCATCGCCGTGCCCATCAACACCGCCTACAAGGGCGAGTACCTGCGCCACCAGCTCGCGGACAGCGGCGCCACGGTCATGGTCGTGCAGGCCGATCTGCTCGACCGGCTGGTGCAGGTGGCGCCGTCGCTGCCCGACCTGGGCCACGTGGTCGTCGTCGGCGACGGCGGGCCCGAGCGCATCGACGGTGTGACCCTGCACCGCTGGGACGACCTGCTCGGTGCCGACACGGCACGGCCCGAGGTGCGGGTGCGCCCGTCGGACCTCGGCACGTTCATCTACACCGGCGGCACGACCGGCCCCTCGAAGGGCTGCATGCTCAGCCACAACTACCACGAGTCGATCGCCACCCAGATCAACATCTGCTGGCGCCGCACCGCCGACGACGTGGTGTGGACGCCGCTGCCGTTGTTCCACTTCAACGCCGTGTCGGTGGCGATGGTCGGCACGCTGCTCGCCGGCGGGCGGTCGGCCATCTACCGCAAGTTCTCGGTGAGCCAGTTCTGGCCCGAGATGAACCGCACCGGCGCCACCATCGTGTCGCTGCTCGGGTCGATGGCGTACCTGCTCTCGTCGGCGGACGCGAACCCCGACATGCCGGGCTCGGGCGACGAGCGGGCCAACGCCTCGCTGCGGTTGCTCGCCGCGGCGCCGATCCCGCCCGAGATCGACGCCCGCCTACGTGAGCGCTTCGGCATCACGACGTTCTCGGGTGGCTACGGCCTGACCGAGGCGTCGCTCGTGTCGTGGCAGCCGATGGGCGTCGACAACAAGCCCGGCGCCGCCGGCGTCATCAACACCGAGTACTTCGACGTGCGCATCTTCGACGACGACGACGAGGAGCAGCCGCGCAACACCGACGGCGAGATCGTCATCCGACCCAAGCGCCCGCACACGATGTTCGAGGGGTACTGGGGCCGCGACGACGCCACGGTCGAGGCCAGCCGCAACTGGTGGTTCCACACCGGCGACATCGGCCGCATCGACGACGACGGCTACCTGTTCTTCGTCGACCGCAAGGCCGACTACCTCCGGCGCCGGGGCGAGAACATCTCGAGCTTCGAGGTCGAGAAGATCCTGCTCGGCCACGGCACCCTCGCCGACGTGGCGGTGCACGCCGTGCCGTCGGAGGTCACCGAGGACGACCTGAAGGTGACGGCGGTGCGCAAGCCGGACGTCACGGTCACCGAGGAGGACCTGTTCCGGTACTGCATCGACCAGCTGCCGTACTTCGCCCTGCCCCGCTACATCGAGTTCCGCGACGACCTGCCCCGCAGCCCCGTCGGCCGGGTCCTCAAGCGCGAGCTGCGCGACGAGGGGGTCACGGCCGACACCTGGGACGTCGAGGCGTCGGGCATCACCTACGAGAAGCGCTAGAACCGACGCATGCGCCTCGATGTGAGCCTGTTGCCGAACCGCCGGTTCCCGCGCGGGGCACGACTGCCGCGGGTGGCCATCCTCGGCGCCGGCTTCGGTGGGCTGTGTGCGGCGATCCGGCTCCAGCAGGCCGGGCTGACCGAGTTCACGATCTACGAGAAGTCCGACGGCGTCGGCGGCACCTGGCGCGACAACAGCTACCCGGGCGCCGGCTGCGACGTGCCGTCGCACCTGTACTCGTTCTCGTTCGCGTCGGAGCGCAACTGGACCCGCAAGTTCGCCCGCCAACCGGAGATCCTCGATTACATCGAGCGCATCACCGACCGTTACGGCCTGCGGCGGCACCTGCGCTGCAACACCACGGTCACCCGCCTCGACTGGTCCGACGACGACCGCACGTGGACCCTCACCTTCGCCGACGGCACGACGGCCGTGGCCGACGTCGTCATCGCCGGGTTGGGGCAGCTCAATCGGCCGGCGTTCCCCGACATCGCCGGGCGGGAGACCTTTGCCGGCACGACGTTCCACTCGGCGCGCTGGGACCACGACCACGACCTCACCGGCGAGCGGGTCGCCGTCATCGGCTCGGGGGCCTCGGCGGTGCAGTTCATCCCCGAGGTGCAGCGCCAGGCCGGCGAGCTCGTCGTGTTCCAGCGCTCGCCGAACTGGATCATGCCGCGCAACGACCGGGCCTTCACCGACGCCGAACGCCGCCGCTTCGCCACCGTGCCCGGCTGGCAGCGGCTCTACCGCAGCTTCATCTACTGGACGTTCGAGACGCGGTTCTTCGCCCTCCAGGAGGGGTCCAAGGCCGGACCGATCGCCGCCAAGATCACCAAGGACTACCTCCGCAAGGAAGTCGCCGACCCGGAGCTGCGCGCCAAGCTCACGCCCGACTACCCGGTCGGCTGCAAGCGCATCTTGATCTCCGACGACTTCTACCGGGCGTTGACCCAACCCAACGTCGAGGTCGTGACCGATCGCATCGACCGCATCGAGGCCGACGCCGTGGTCACCGCCGACGGGCGCCGTCGAGAGGTCGACACGATCATCTACGGCACCGGGTTCCGCAGCACCGAGTTCCTGGCGCCGCTCGAGGTGCACGGCCGCGGCGGCGTCGACCTGCACGAGGTGTGGCGTGACGGCGCCGAGGCCTACGAGGGCATCACGGTGTCGGGCTTCCCCAACCTGTTCGTGCTGTACGGGCCGAACACCAACCTCGGCCACAACTCGATCATCTTCATGCTCGAGTGCCAGGTGCACTACGTCATGGCGCTGCTCCACCGCATGGTCGCCGACGGCCTGGCCGCCGTCGACGTGCGACCGGAGGTGCAGGCGTCCTACAACGCCGAGATCCAGGCCAGCGTCAAGCGGCTGGTGTGGGCGTCGGACCAGTGCAGCTCCTGGTACAAGACCGACAGCGGCAAGGTCACGAACAACTGGCCGCACTACACGATCCAGTACTGGGCTCGGACCCGCACGCCGAACCTCGACGCCTACGAGGCGGTGGCGTGAGGGAGCAACGATGACCGCGGCCGTGCCGGCGTGGGCCCGCCCGGCGGAGGCACCGCTTTCGCCGCGCGACGCCCTGACGCGGGTCGTGTACTTGATGGACCGGTCGCTGGCGCCGGGGCAGAAGATCAAAGCGTTCCGTCGGGCGCGCGACGTCGTCGACGAGGTGGAGCGGCTGCGGGGCCCCGACGAGCTGGCGGCGATGGCGGCGGCGGGCAAGCTCACCGACCTGCCGGGCATCGGCGCCTCGACGGCGGCGGTGATCGCCCAGGCGTTGGCGGGGGACGTGCCCGAGCGCGTGCGCGACCTCGAGGCGTCGACCGCAGTGCCGCTGAGCGAGGCCGGCGCCCCGTATCGGGCGGCGCTGGCGGGTGACTGCCACCTGCACTCGGACTGGTCCGACGGCGGGGCCCCCATCCGGGACATGGCGCTGGCGGCGATGGGACTCGGGCACCGATGGATGGTGCTGACCGACCACTCGGGTCGCCTGACCGTGGCGCACGGCCTGAACGCCGAGCGCCTCACCGAGCAGCTCGACGTCATCGCCGCCCTCAACGCCGAGATGGCGCCGTTTCGCATCCTGACGGGGATGGAGGTCGACATCCTCGAGGACGGCACGCTCGACATGACACCCGAGATGCTCGCCCGACTCGACGTCGTCGTCGCCAGCGTGCACTCGAAGCTGCGCATGGACCGCACGGCGATGACGCACCGCATGGTGCGGGCGATCGCCGACCCCAACGTCGACATCCTCGGGCACTGCACGGGCCGCAAGCTGTCGTCGAGCGGCGAGCAGCCGACGTCGGATGCTGAGCCGAAGCGGCCGCCGTCGGACTTCGACGCCGAGCTGATCTTCGCCGCCTGCGCCAAGTTCGACGTGGCGGTCGAGATCAACTGCCGACCGGAACGCCAGGACCCGCCCGACGACCTGCTGGAGTTGGCGCTCGAGTGGGACTGCAAGGTGTCGATCGACACCGACGCCCACGCCCCCGGCCAGCTGGAGTGGCAGGCCTACGGCTGCGACAAGGCTGCTGCGCACGGCATCGACCCGAATCAGATCGTCACCACCTGGGACGCCGACCGCCTCCTCGCCTGGACCGGCGCCCACGCAACCTGACCTCCCTCGTTCTTGTGGTGTCTGCCCGCGCATGCGCGGGCAGACACCACAAGAACCTGCGGTCAGGCGTCGATGCCGAGGTCGGCGAAGGTCGCCATCTCGCCGAGGATGCGCGCCGCCGCCTCCACGAGTGGCAGGGCCAGGCAGGCGCCGGTGCCCTCGCCGAGGCGCAGGTCGAGGTCGAGCAGTGGCTCGATGCCGAGGTGCGCCAGCGCCGCCGACGCCCCCGGCTCGACCGAACGGTGCCCGGCCACGACGTAGGGGAGCGCGGCAGGCACCAACCCGTCGACGACGCAGAGCGCCGCAGCGGTGATCAGCCCGTCGGCCACCACCGGCACCCGCGCCGCCGCGCCGCCGATCACGAAGCCGGCGATGGCGGCGATCTCGAGCCCGCCGACCTCGGCGAGCACCTCGAGCGGCGACATTCCCGAACATCGCGCGACCGCGGCCTCGACGATGGCGGTCTTGTGGTCGAGCGTGGCGTCGTCGATGCCGGTGCCCCGCCCCGTCACCTCGTCCGCTCGCCGATGCGTGCAGGCGGCGACGAGCGCGGCGGCGGGCGTCGTGTTGGCGATGCCCATGTCGCCCGCCACGAGGCACCGGGCACCGTCGGCGACGAGGTCGGCGGCCATCGTGGCGCCCACGTCCAGCGCGGCGCGCGCCTCGTCGAGCGTCATCGCCGGTCCGGTCGCCAGGTTGGCCGTCCCGGGACGCACGCGCCGGTCGAGCAGCGACGGGTGCGCAACGACCGGCGTCGCCACCCCGACGTCGACCACGACCACCCGGGCCCCGGCCTGGCGGGCCAGCACGTTGATGGCAGCGCCACCACCACAGAAGTTCGCCACCATCTGTGCGGTGACCTCCTGCGGCCACGGCGACACGCCCTCGGCGTGCACCCCGTGGTCACCGGCGAACACGGCGATGGCAGCGGGCGACGGGAGGGGCGGCGGGACCGTCCCGGCGATTCCAGCGAGTTGGACGCTCAGCTCCTCGAGCCGCCCGAGCGCGCCGGGCGGCTTCGTCAACGTGGCCTGCCGGGCGCCTGCCGCGTCCATCGCCGACGCCGACAGCGGTGCGAGGGCGTCGGCGGCGGTGCCGGCGGCCCCGGTTCCGAGGTTGTGCATCCCGGCATGCTCGCACGCCGCCGAGCGGTAGCTTGCCGGCATGCCGCCGCGGAACCAGCACTACTTCTTCGCGCACCGCCTCGTGCCCGGATTGGCGACCCGGGACCCGGCGGCGTTCATCGAAGCTGCGACGACGAACGGCGACGCCTTTGCAGCGCGGCTCTGGGAACGGGCCGCCGCGCGCGTGAGCGCCGACTCGGAGGAGCCAGGCGGCCTGCGCGTCGAGGTTGCCGAGGAGGAGCCGCCAGCGCTTGTCTCCATCTGGCTTCCCGAGCCGATCGCGTCGCCGGAGGCCCATGTGGTGTCCGTCGTGTGGCGGCCGGGTACCGACGCCCGCACCTTCACGCTGGAGCGGTCCGAGAGCCCGATCACCGGCGAGGTCGGCACGGTGGTCTGTGAGTGGGTGGAGCAACGGCACGTGAACCACGGCCGGACCTGCCTGCCAGAGCCAGATGCGTGGACGGCGACAGTTCGGGAGCTCGCGCCGTGAGCCCTGACTCGCTCGTGCTCGTCAACACCGGAGACGGGAAGGGCAAGTCGTCGGCGGCGTTCGGCGTCATGGCTCGCGGGTGGGCGCGCGGCTGGCGTGTCGCCGTCGTGCAGTTCCTCAAGGCGCCCGAATGGGTGACGGGGGAGCGCAAGCTCGCCGAGCACCTCGGCATCACCTGGCACACGCTCGGCGACGGCTTCACCTGGGAGTCCGACGATCTCGACCGCACCGCCGAGCTCGGCCGCGCCGCCTTCGCCCAGGCTCGGGCGATGTTGGCGAGCGGCGACTGGGATCTGCTCATCCTCGACGAGGCCACCTACGTCATGACCCTCGGCTGGGTGCCCGTCGACGAGTTCGTCGCCGCCGTCGTCGACCGGGCGCCGCACACCCACGTCGTCATCACCGGCCGCGGCGCCCCCGACGAGCTGATCGCCGTCGCCGACACCGTCACCGAGATGCGCCCGGTGAAGCACGCCATGGACGCCGGCATCCCGGCCCGAAAGGGCATCGAGTACTGACGCGCCGGGACGCGGCGCGACCGCCGTGCCCCATGTCACCTTGACCTCCGGCCGGGAATGAATGAATGTTCATTCATGCCGGAGCCGAGGAGCGCAGCCACCAACGCCGCCACCGAGGACCCGAAGCGTCAGAAGATCCTCGACGCCGCGCTGGCCGTGTTCTGTGAGCGGACGTTCGCCGGGTGCAACGTGCCGTCGATCGCCGAGCGCGCCGGCGTCGCCACCGGGACCATCTACCGGTACTTCCCGTCGAAGGAGGCGCTGCTCAACGAGCTGTACCGCACGTGGAAGGGTGAGCTGCGGCGCCGCCTCGTGGATGACGGCCTGCGCCTCGACCCGGGCGACGACGCCCGCGCCGTGTTCGACCACTGGTGGACGGCGCTGACCGGCTTCGTGTGCGACGAACCGCAGGCGTTCGAGTTCCTCGAGCTGCACCACCACGAGCCCTACCTCGACGACGACAGCCACGGCGAGGCCCTCGCCATCGACGCTGCGGCGCTGGCGTTCGTCGAGGCCGGCCAGCAGGTCGGCGCCCTGCGCGCCGATCAGGCACCGGCCGTGCTGATCGCCCTCGTGTACGGCGCGCTCGCCGGGCTGTTCCGCGCCCACCGCCTCTACGGCGAGCTCGTCGGCACCGACGCCTACGACCAGGCAGCCGACGCCGTCTGGGACATGGTCCGCAACGGCACCACCCCTGACCCCACCCCCGACCCGAAGGACGAACGATGACCTCCAAGACCGTGCTCATCACCGGCTGCTCCACCGGCATCGGCCGCGCCACCGCCGAGCGCTTCGTGCGCGCCGGGTGGACGACGTACGCCACCGCCCGCAAGCCCGAGACGCTCGCCGACCTCGAGGCGCTCGGCTGCCGCACCCTGGCCCTCGACGTGAACGACGAGGCGTCGATGGTCGCCGCCGTCGAGCAGGTCGAGTCCGACGAGGGTGCGGTCGGCGTGCTCGTGAACAACGCCGGGTTCAGCCTGACCGGCCCCATCGAGGCGGTGCCGATGGACGAGGTGCGCCGCCAGTTCGACACCAACGTGTTCGGCCTGGTGCGGATGTGCCAGCTGGTGCTGCCGCAGATGCGGGCGCACGGTTGGGGTCGGATCATCAACATCTCGTCGATGGGCGGCAAGCTCACGTTCCCGGGCATGGGCTTCTACCACGGCACCAAGTACGCCGTGGAGGCCATCTCCGACGCCCTGCGCTTCGAGGTGCGACCGTTCGGCGTGAAGGTCGTGCTCGTCGAGCCGGGGCTGATCAAGACGGCGTTCGGCGACACGGCCACCGGACACCTCGACACGCAGGTGCCCGCCGACAGCCCGTACGCCAGTTTCGTCGACGGCGTCGCCAAGGCGGTCGCCGACTCCTACGAGGGGCCGATGGGGGTGCTGGCCGTCGGTCCCGACGCCGTCGCCAAGGTGATCGAGCGGGCCGCCACCACCGACCGGCCGCGCGCTCGGTACGTCGTGACCGCCGGCGCCAAGGCGCTGCACGCCACCAAGGTGCTGCTGCCCGACGCCGGGTGGGACCTCGCTATGCGCGTCCAGTTCCCCCAGCCGGGTCGCTGAGCGACGCCCACACGTCGCCGGCGAAGGCGCCGACGTCGACGGTCGTGCCCGTCGCCGCCGCCTCCATGGCGGCGTAGGCGAGCACGTGGCTCGGCACCGCCGCCGCGATCGACGTGCGCGGCGGCGCACCGGTGCGCAGCGCGTGCAGCACGTCCTCGAACAGCGGCCGCTCGCCGCCGCCGTGCCCGTCGGTCGCCGTCGGGATCGGGATGCGGCGCACCTTGCCGGTGACGTGGTCGGCGTGGTGCAGCTCGCCTTCGAGCGCGCCGAGCATCCCGAACGCCGAGCCCTTGGTGCCG
>JAGQTE010000156.1 GCA_020439175.1 Acidimicrobiales bacterium
CGCTCCGGTGACGGGAACGGGTTCGCCACGCGCTACGCCGAGGACTTCGCCCTGCTCGCCGAGCACGGCCTGACCCACCATCGCCTCTCGCTCGAGTGGGCACGCCTCGAGCCGTCGGAAGGCGTGCACGACCCGGAGGCCGTCGAGCACTACCGGGCCGTGCTCGAGGCAGCACGGGCCGCCGGGCTCGACGTGTGGGCGTGCCTGCACCACTTCTCGCTGCCGGGCTGGTTCGCCGACGACCTCGGCGGGTTCACCGACGATCGGGCGCGCGGCTACCACTGGGCCCGCCACGTCGACTGGATGGGCGAGACGTTCGGCGACCTGGTGTTCGGGTGGAAGCCGATCAACGAGCCGGTCGCCTACGCCGGGGGCGGGTGGCTGCTGGGCACGCTGCCACCTGGCGTGAGCGACTTCGAAGCGTTCACCGGTGCGCTGCGGGGCACGTTGCTCGCCAACGTCGAGGCCTGGCGCCTGCTGCGTTCGGGCGGCAAGCCGGTCATGTCGATCATGAACCTCTCCCCCTTCTACCCGGCGGTGCGCTCGCGCGAGCCCGACGAGCGGGAGGCGGCGGCGACGGCGGCGCAGGCCTTCGACGACGTCTTCTGGACGAGTTGGGTGCGCCTGGTGCGCGACGGCGTGCTGGCGCTGCCCGGGCGCGCCGAGGAGGAGGTGCCCGACGGGCGCGACGCCTTCGACCTGATCGGTTTCTCGTACTACTTCGCCCAGTCGGTGTACGCCGACCTGTCGACCGGCCCCTACCCTGCCGATGCCCGCGTCGGGCCGCTCGGCTACGCGCCCTGGCCGGAGGGACTGGGCATCGTGCTGCGTCGGCTGGCGGACGAGCTGCCGAGGAAGCCGATCGTGGTGGCGGAGTGCGGCTTCGGCACACCGACGGCGGCCGACGACGACGCCTGGCGCACCGACCTGCTGCGCGCCTCGCTCGAGGAGACGCGCGACGCCGTCGCCGACGGGGTCGACGTGCGGGGCTTCTTCCACTGGACGGCGGTCGACAACTACGAGTGGAGCTACGGCCACGATGTGGCGTTCGGCCTGTTCGACCGCGACCGCAACCCGAAGGGCTCGGCGCAGCTGGCCAAGGCGTGGGCGCTCGGCGCCGACGGCGCCACCGCCAGCCCGGCGCCGACGCCTGCCACCACCCCTCCGAAGGAGCACGATCGATGAGCACCGACCCCAAGGCCGCCGCCAAGGAGGCCACCGGCCGCCACGCCGCCACCTACGTCGCGGACGACATGCGCGTCGGGCTCGGCACCGGCTCGACCGTCCACTTCACGATCCTCGACCTCGGGGAGCGGGCCCGAGCCGGGCTGCGCATCACGTGCACGGCGACGTCCGAGCGCACCGAGACGCTGGCGCGCCAGGTCGGCCTCGAGGTCGTGGCGCCCGACGTGATCGGGGCGCTGGACATCGCCATCGACGGCGCCGACGAGGTCGATCCCGACCTCAACCTGACCAAGGGCGGCGGCGGGGCGCACACCCGGGAGAAGATCGTGGCGTCCATGGCGCCGCGCTTCATCGTCGTCGTCGACGAGTCGAAGCTCGTCGAGCGCCTCGGCCCGTTCGGCACGCCGCTCGAGGTGCTCGACTTCGCCCCGGCCACGACAGCGGGCTTCGTCACGCAGCTCGGCGCCGCCGAGGTGACGACGCGCCCCGAACGCTCCGACAGCGGCAACCTGTTGATGGACGCCCACTTCGGTGCCATCGAAGACCCGGTGGCGCTGGCCGCGAAGCTCGCCGCCGTGCCCGGGGTCGTCGAGCACGGCATCTTCGCCGGCACCCTCGTCGAGCGCGTCGTGATCGCCGGCGACGACGGCTCCGTGCGCGTCCTGATGCACTGACGGCCGGCGGCCGCCGGCGTCAGCGGCGCCCGCGGTAGTGGGCGCGGCCGCCCACGGCGTCCTTGTTGAGGCGCTTCGACAGGTGCAGGCCCTCGAGCACGAACTCGACCGCGGCGGCGATGCTCGCCGGCGCCTCGTCTCCCTCGGTCAGGGCCGCGACCGGGGCCTCGAGCGCCGGGATCGCCCGGTAGGTGGCCAGGTACTCGTCGGTCGACACGTCCTCGCCGACGTGCACGACCAGGTCCTCGTCGAACGGGTCGAGCACCGGGCGCACCAGCTCCATGGGGCACCGCTCCTTGAACACCGCCAGCACGGCCGACGAGATGAGGTGGTCGATGATCGCCTCGTCTCGCCCCTCCTCGATCGACTCGATCTCGACCTTGCCCATGGTCGACGCCACGAGGGCGTCGATGTCGGTGACCCGCGGGATCACGTCGGTCTCGCCCGAGAGCAGGGCCCGGCGGGCGGCGTTGGCGACCAACGTCTCCATGTTGGCGATGGTGAGGCGCACCGACACGCCGGAGCGCTGGTTCAGGTGCGGGCTCTGGCGCGCCAGGTGCGACAGCGACGCCACCACCTCCGCCATGTACGTCGGGATGCGCACCTGCAGGCCCGACGTCTCGAGCGGGCGCATCTCGGCCATGGCGATGTCGACCTCGGTGTCGACCTCGAGCGGGTAGTGGGTGCGGATCTGCGAGCCGAACCGGTCCTTGAGCGGCGTGATGATGCGGCCCCGGTTCGTGTAGTCCTCGGGGTTCGCCGACGCGAACAGCAGCACGTCGATGGGCAGGCGGATCTTGTAGCCGCGCACCTGGACGTCGCGCTCCTCGAGCACGTTGAGCAGGCCCACCTGGATGCGCTCGGCGAGGTCGGGCAGCTCGTTGATGGCGAAGATGCCTCGGTTGGTGCGGGGCACGAGGCCGTAGTGCAACGTCAGCTCGTCGCTGAGGTAGCGCCCCTCCGCCACCTTGATCGGATCGACCTCGCCGATCAGGTCGGCGATGGAGGTGTCGGGGGTGGCCAGCTTCTCACCGAAGCGCTGGTCGCGATGCACCCACTCGATCGGGGCCGCGTCGCCCTCGGCGTCGACGAGCTCGCGGGCGTGGCGGGAGACCGGGGCGTACGGGTCGTCGTTGAT
This sequence comes from Acidimicrobiales bacterium, assembly GCA_020439175.1. Lineage (GTDB taxonomy): Bacteria > Actinomycetota > Acidimicrobiia > Acidimicrobiales > Acidimicrobilacustridaceae > JAGQTE01. The sequence goes on from JAGQTE010000156.1 coordinate 2,998, forward strand.
CTCGGAGCCGGCGATGACCGGCATCCACTCGTCGAGCAGGCCGACGACCGAGCGGATCATGCGGGTCTTCGCCTGGCCGCGCTCGCCCAGGAAGATCACGTCGTGCCCGGCGAGCAGCGCGTTCTCCAGCTGGGGCAGCACGGTGTGCTCGTAGCCCTCGACCCCGGGGAACAGCGGCGCTCCGGCGGCGATGCGCTGCGCCGCGTTGTCGCGGATCTCGTCCTTGACCGAGCGGGACACCCACCCGCTCGCACGCAGCTCGCCCAGCGTGGTCGGTCGATCGGCGGTGCCGTCGGTCATGGTTCCCCCTGGTCCTCGGCGATCGGCGGCACGGGTGGCACGCCGAAGCGTCAACCTACCGGGTCCCCGCGGCGTTCGGCGTCGGGCAGATCGAGCGCCGGGAGCAGCGCCAGCAGATCCTCCGGCGGGACGGCGCGGGAGAAGAGGTAGCCCTGGACCCGGCACACACCCATGGCACGCAACGCCTCCAGCTGGTCGACGGTCTCGACCCCCTCGGCCACCACGTCGAGACCGAGGGCGTCGCTCATGGCGACGACCGCCCGCACGATCGCCTCGTCGCCCGGGTCGACGCCGAGGCCCTGCACGAAGGACTGATCGACCTTGACGATGTCGACGGGGAACTGCTTGAGGTACGCCAACGACGAGTAGCCGGTGCCGAAGTCGTCGATGGCCAGGCGCACGCCGAGGTCGTGCAGGCGGGCCAGCGTGGCGAGCCCCCACTCGGGATCGTCCATCAGCGCCGTCTCGGTGATCTCCAGGCACAGGTCGCGCGGCTCGAGCCCACCGGCATCGATCGCCGCCACCACCTGATCGAGCAGGTCCGGTTGGGAGAGCTGGCGCGCCGCCAGGTTCACCCGCACGACGAGCGGCTCGGGGCGGGAGCGCTTCCAGGCGCCGAACTGGCGGCAGGCCTCACCGAGCACGAAGCCGCCGATGTCGACGATGAGCCCGGTCTCCTCTGCCAGCGCGATGAAGGCGCCGGCCTCGAGCAGTCCCCGCACGGGGTGGTGCCAGCGTGCCAACGCCTCGGCGCCGACGATGCGCCCGGTGCCGATGTCGACCTCGGGCTGGTAGTGGACGACCAGCTCGCCGACGTCGAGGGAGCGACGCAGGGCGTTCTCGAGGTGCAGCCGTTCGGTCGCCTCGGTGCGCAGGACCTCGTCGAACACCTCGATCCGGTCACGGCCCCGGGCCTTGGCCAGGTACATGGCGGCGTCGGCGTCGCGCAGCAGGCCCTCGGGATCGGCGGCCGGGTCGACGCTGGTGATGATCCCGATCGACGCCGTCACGTACACCTCGCCGCCCGCCACGGCGACCGGCACCGACAGGGCCTGACGCAGCCGCTCGGCCACCTCGAGGGGCTCGCGCGGGTCGTGCAGCCCTTCGAGCAGGAGCACGAACTCGTCACCGCCGAGCCGCGCCACCGTGTCGATCGGCCGCACGACATGGTCCAACCGGCGGGCGACCTCGACGAGCAGTTCGTCGCCGGCGCCGTGGCCGAGGGAGTCGTTCACCACCTTGAAGCGGTCGAGGTCCAAGAACAGCACCCCCACCGAACCGGGGGTGCGCGCGCCGCGCACCAGCGCGCCGCCGAGGTGATCGAGCAGCAGCGCCCGGTTCGCCAGACCGGTGAGCGGATCGTGCAGGGCCTGGTGGGCCAGCTCCGCCTCGCTGCGCTTGATGGCCGTGATGTCGTTGTTGACCACGAGGACGTGGCCGACGGCGCCGTCGGCGTCGCGCTCGGGGACGGCCCGGGACTGGAACCAGACCTCACGGTCGCCGAAGTGCACCGCCCACTCGCGCTCGATCGGGCGCCCGGTGCGGAAGACCGACTCGATCTGGCGCCGCCACCGCTGCCCCTCGGTGCTCGAGCGCAGCAGCTCGTCGGAGCCGATGAGGTCGTCGGGCCGCACGCCGACGAGCTCCTCCACGATGGGGCTGATGTACACGACCTGGAACGCCCGGTCGATGCGGATGATCACCGCCGGCGAGTTCTCGACCAGCGTGCGGAACCGCTCCTCGCTGACAGCGAGCTCCTCCTCGTGGCGCCGCCGTTCGGTGATGTCCTCGAAGTGGCCGACCGTGTACCGCAGCGACCGATCCGGTGCGCGCACCGCCGAGGCGTTGATGCGGACCCAGACCTCGGGCTCGTGCGCCCGCGCCATGCGCACCTCGAGCGCCAGCAGGTCCGAGCGACCCTTGAGGACCTCACGGTGCGCACGCTCGATCTCTCGGTGGTGCTCGGGATGCACGACGTCGAACAGGCGCAGGTCCAGCAGCTCCTCCGGCGAGCGACCCGCGAGCCGGCCGTAGGCGGCGTTCACCTGCAGGTGCCGGCCATCGGGGGCGTGCAGCGCCATCCCGAGCGGGGCGGCATCGAAGGCCAGTCCGAATCGCCGCTCGGCGTCGGTGCGGGCGAGCGCCTGCACCACGATGCCCGCCAGCGACGCCAACACCGTGATCTGCCCGTCGGACCACATGCGCTCGTCGTCGGCCATGCTCAAGCCGGTGAACCCGACCAGTCGACCCGCCTCGACCATCGGGACGGCCAGCAGCGCCGCCGTCGGCTCGGGTTCGAGGCGCGCCCACTCGAAGGCCAGGTCGTCTCCCGGCGAGGTGAGGTCGGGTCGGTACACGGCTTCGAACGCCCGCAGCGTGCCGAGCAGCTCCGGCAACGCCTCCTGCGCGATGGCACTCGGCGACACGACCGGGTCGGCGGTCCGCTCGCACCACCGCGCCGCCACCTCGACCGTGCCGCGCTCGTCGTTGAGGAGGTAGAGGAAGGCGCGGTCGGCACGGGTGAAGTCGCCGATGCGGGACAGGGCCACATCGATGGCCCGACCCACCTCGTGCGCCGGGTGCTCGAGGAACACGGTGGTCAGCGAGGTCAGCAGGCTCTCGAGCTCGAGCCGCTGGCTGAGCGCGTCGATCGTCCCCGTCCTCGACGCTCCGCGCTCGACGGATGCGTGATCGCTCACGATCGGGCCCTCGCCCACGTCCCTGCTCCCAACCCCCGACATGCGCTGACGCACGTTGGGCCGAGTGTACCGACGCCTCGGCCGGCGAGCAGCCGGACGTTGGTAGGTTCGGCGCTCGATGACCGAGGAGCACGACCCGGGCGACGCCCCAGGACACGGCGGCATCGGCGACGTCATCGCCCTCGACGGCACCTGGTCGGCGGCTGCCACCGACGAGCGGCTCCGGCGAGCCCTCACCGACGTGGCCGGGACCGACGGGTTCGCCACCGTCGACGTGCCGGGCCGGTGGCGTGACGTGCCTGCGCTCGCCGACGCCTCGAGCGTGCTGTACCGCCGGACGTTCACGGCGTCCGTCGCCGATCCGGGCACACGCCGATGGCTGGTGTTCGACGGCGTCTGCGCCCACGCCGACGTCTGGCTCGACGGGCGGTACCTCGGCGAGGTCGCCGGCGCCTTCGTCCCCCACACCTTCGAGGTCACCGATCCCCTGCGCGCCGACCGCGAGCACCTGGTGGGACTGGAGGTGACCTCGGCGCGGCCGGACGACCCCCGCAGCCAGCGCGACCTGACGGGCAGCCTCTGGCACCGGCCGTCCATCGAGCAGGCGCCGAACCCGGGCGGGATCTGGCAGTCGGTGCGCGTCGAGTCGTCCGGTCCCGTGCGCATCAAGCACCTGCGGGTGCGCTGTGACGGCGCCGATCCGGCGCGCGCCACCGTGTTCGTGCGCGCCGTCGTCGACGCCGATGCGCCACGGCGCGTCGAGGTGCAGACCCACATCGGCAGCGAGGACGCCGTCCGCCACGACGAGCGCACCGTCGCCGCCGGCGAGAACTACTGGGAGTGGACGATCGAGGTGCCGGCGCCCGCGCTGTGGTGGCCGTGGGCCCTCGGCGAGCAGCCGCTGTCGGACGTGGTGGTGACCATCACCGCCGACGGTGTGCCCAGCGACGGGCGCCGGGTGCGGACCGGCTTCCGAACCGTGGCGTGGCGCAACGGCGTGCTGACGGTGAACGGGGAGCGGCTCTTCGCCAAGGGTGCGGCCCAGGACCCGCTGCCCAGCGCCGACGCCCCGTCCGGATGCGGCGCGGCGCAGGTCGTCCAGCTCGCACGCGACGCCGGAATCGATCTGCTGCGCCTGCGCGCGCACGTGGCACAGCCCGAGCTCTATGCCGCGGCGGACGAGCTCGGCATCATGCTGTGGCAGGACCTCCCGTTGCGGTGGGGCTACGCCCGCACGGTACGTGCCGAAGCCCGACGCCTCGCCCGCGCCACCGTCGACCGGCTGGCACCGCACCCGTCCGTCGTGGCGTGGTGCGGGCACGACCAACCGCTCGGCCCGCATCAGCAGGACGCGCACGGGCCACCCACGTCCGGGGACCACCTGGCGCGACGGGTGCTGCGCGCCACCGCACCCAGGTGGAGCCGCACCGTGCTCGACCATGCCGTCGCCCGGGTCCTGCGCGATGCGGATGGCACGCGTGCGGTGTTCGCCCACGCCGGCGAGCTCGCGCCGCTGCCCG